>DAIDGW010000079.1 GCA_027452245.1 Acidobacteriaceae bacterium | reverse complement strand
GAGGAGTTCGGCTGCAGATCAGCCGCGGCGGAAATCAGATTATCGCCGTTGCGATCGGCGGTCTCCTGAAAGTAAAGGATGGCGTCTTTTTGATCCTGAATATAGTTGCTGCCGTAAGTGCCTTGTGCGTTGGAGGCAGGCGTAACGTAGGGCGTGCCCGGATGCGTGGGCACTTGCAAGCCGCGGGCGAAGCCGAGGCCGAGCCATTCTGAAGTGACGCCATGCCATCTGCCGTCGCTGGCCCATTTGACTTCGACCAGAAGCCAGCCGTTGATGATCGGCCATTCGAGACCGTTGCCGCTACCCTGTGCGGTGGTAAATGAGCCAGAGGCGGGGAAGGCCCGCGGTGTCATGGTACCGCCGCCAGGGCCGTTGGACATAGGGCCGTAATAGGGCGGAACGATAAAGTTCTGGTCGCCCGTGGAAGGACAGATGCGGGTGGTGGGGTAAGAAGTTCCGCTGCCACCGCACCAGCTTTCGCCGAAGTAATAGACGTGGCCGCCGATGGTGATGCCCGAGGTGGGCTGCGTACCTCCGCTGGAGCCCTGAGGCAAAGCGGCCAGAACCGTGGGGAGAGGGCCGACGAGCTGATAGTCCTGGGCGGGGTTGCCGTTCCAATCGCTGAGGTGAAGCTGAGATTCGTTGTCGGCGAGGAGCACGCGAATCTGGGCTTCGTTGGCGAGGCGCGAGGCGCCCAAAGTGGAAGTGACCGACTCACCGGCGGGAGGCATACGGATGATCTGGACCTGCTGCTGCGAGGTGGTGGTCTGATTGGCGGAGGCGGCGGTGCCGGAGACGAAAGGCAGAGTCATGTCCGTCGCTCCAGTGCTGTTGCTGCCGGGCTGAGTGCCACCGGGCAAGCCGTTTCCGTCAATTACGAAGCTGTTGTAGGTGCCAAGCGAGACGCTCTCCCAACTATTAGTTCCGGTAAATTGGGTTGATCCGTGACCACCCTTGACGCTGCCGTAATTAGAGCCGAGGTAAGTGGTGGAGACGTCCTTGCAGGTGGAGCTGGGGGTGGCACCGGCGACGTTGGTCATCTGGGTATCGCAACCGCCGCTGGTGGTGGGGATCATGACGGTGCCGCTGTTATCGTTTCCGGACGTGGCAACGTTGTTCTGCATGACATCGCGAATGACGTTGCCCCAGGCGCTGAGGTGATCGCCGAAGACGACGTTGTATCCGTCGGCAGCGCCGAGATAAAGATCGCCGTTGGTATGGACGCGACCGGCAAAGCCGAGGTTGGGACTGCGGCCGAAGAAGAGGTCGGAGTCGGAGAAGACGCCGAACTGGAATACGGGGATGAGGGCGACTTCGGCGGTGCGGGTCATGCTGACGGTTTCGCCGGTGAGGCGCTGGGCCTCAACGTTCATGGTGACGGGAATGAGCTGGGCATAGAGACCCTGATTAGATCCGGAAGAGATCTGGCCCCAAACGGTGGTGAGGGTCGCGGGGCAGGGGCAGCTGCCGCCGACGGTGCCGACGCAGCTGGAGGAAGGAGCGATGTTGTACACGGGATAGCTGACCGTGGGATCCCAGGTGGGATAGTTGGAGCTAAGGGAGCAGATCTGGGCGGCGGTGGGGGCCTGGATGCTCTTGAATAGGTTGCCGAGATCGGAGCTGGCTTTTTCGATGCCGCCTTCAGCGGCATGATAGGTGTAATTGTTATTCAGATCGTATCCGCCGACGCGCTGCTCGGTGTTGACCATTTCCAGAAGAGCGAGCGCGAATCCGGAAAGCAGAAGCAGCAAGAGCAGGGATGCGATGAGGGTGAAACCTTTCGATCCGAATTTAGCGGTGTACATGGTTCGATCTCCTCGTCAAAAGGCCGATAGGCGAGAACTCAGTAATTCGATCCTGAAATCGGGTATTCCTGCTGGAACGTCAAGTTACGGGCGGCGATCGAGGTTTGCAGGTCTAACCCCTGATATCCGGTGATGCCTTGCAACTGACTGCGAATCGTCATGTGAGCGATGTTGATCTTGGTGATCATTCCGGGGGTGGTGCCAGCCGGGAGAGTGCTTTGGGCGGTGACGACGGTTCCGCCGTTGTAAGCGTCATAAGTGAACTCGAGGTGGACGATGTTTTCGGCGACCGGGGCAGGGGTCCTGCCGTTCTGGATGCGCATGAGGCGAGGAGTGACGCCGTCGGTGGGGGAAATATCGAGATAGTAAGTGATGAGCAGAAGGCGAACGGCCGGTTGCAAGCTTGCGCTCCTGAGGCTGAGCAAGCTGCCGGTGGCGACGGTCGGCTGATTAATTTTTCCGGGATCGCCATTGGCGAACGGGAAGGTGTAGGTGGTGCAGGTTTGGGTGCCGTTGCAGGTAACGGAACCGACCGTGGGATTGCCAGTGACGACGCCGACCGCGGCAGGGCCGCTGGTGGTGCTAAACAGGATCATGTCTCCAGTCTGGAGGCCGACGACGGGATCATTGAGCGCCTGGGGAACGGCGACGCCGGTGGGTAGGATGCAGGTGGAAGGCACATTGCCTGGTGGCGGCCCGGTGAACTCCATGGAGGTGGCGCTGACGTAAGTGACGGTGTAACAGTTGAGCGCCAGGTTTGCGTCGGTGTAACTGACGGTGATGATGTCGCTGGTCTGACCATCGATGGTGATGCCGACATCATTGCCAGGAAGAATCGAATAGAGATAATGGGCGCCCGACAAAGAGGGATAGGCGACCGAAGTTCCATTGACGTAATTGCAGAGAGTGGAACTGCAGGGATAGACGGAGGGAGTGGCGGAGACGGGCAGAGCGACGCTCTTGGAGGAGAGTCCCTGCTCGCCGAGAGCGCCGGCGCCGGCCATGCTGAGATCGCGAGCGAGCAGGTTGGAGGCGGCGCGAAAGTCCTGCTGCATTTCGGAACGCTCGGACGTGACCCAAGTCGCCTTGACCGCCTGGGAATAGAGCTGGACGGCGGCGGACAGGACAAGGAGTCCGAGAGCCAGAGAAATCATCATTTCCAGCAGTGTGAAGCCCGCGCTTTTGACTGATCTCGGCATGACACCTTCCTAGTGGTACTCGGACACGTACTCGTTGAGGATGTAGGTTTTCTTGGCGCTATAGCTGGGAACGCTGTACTGGATCGTGATGGTGACCTCGCGCAGAGTAGGGATCAGGTTGCCGCCCGAGTCGGAAAGGGCTGCGATCTGAATTTGCCGAGTGAAGTTGCTGAGCGAAACGATCTGATCATCGGCAGTGCCGACGATGCCGTCGGCACCGGGCTCGGAGAGGCAACGAATGCCGCCATTGGGGCAAACTGCGCCCATGGCGGTGTAGCAAGAGGTGTCGTCGGCGGTGCCTTCGAGTCCGTCAGGGCCGGCGCACATGATGTTCGTGACGCCATCGGTAAAGATGCCGCCGTTGGAGATGTTCTGAATCTGGGTCCAGGAGAGCTGGGACGTATTGCGGGCGGTATAGACGCTCTCCATGGCTTCGGAAGCGAGCTGGCGGGCGATCTGATCCTCCTGGGAAGTCTGATTGGAGGAGAGTGCGAGACCGAAGACGCCGAGCAGGCCAAGCGATCCTACGGCGAGGATGACCATGGAGATCAGAACTTCGATGAGAGTGACCCCATGCTGGGGATGGGGCACACGAGCGAACCGGGTTGAGATCTTCACTGCTGCCTCCAGATGGAACCGCCGGCGTTTTGATAAAGACGAAAGCCCCGAATGCGGCCGGTGCTGCCCCAAACGGTGATAGCGCGGGAGCTGTACAAGTCACCCACGCGGGCGAGATAGACGACGCCGTTGTTGAGATTTCCGTTGATGTCGGTGGCGGTGCCGTCGGGATTGAAATAGACGACGCTGCTGCCGCCGGTGCCGGACGGGGGCTGATCGAAATCGAAAGCGAGGCCTCCCGTACCGAATCCGTCAGGAGTGGTGGGGGGAGTGACCTGCGAAGTGGGGATGCCGGGTTCGACGTGAAATGTGACATCGGTGGGGAGGACAGTCTGCAAGACGAGCACGGGTCCGGCGCCGGTCATTTTGTCGACGGTGATGGTGCCGGGGGTGGAGAAGGTGACCTGGTACTGTTCCATGTCTCCCGCGGCCTGGTCGCGCGCACGGCGCAGCGTGGTCAGCGTGGAGTTGTAAGCCGAAGTCACGTGCTGTTGTTCCATCAGGGGTACCCACGAGATGGCAGTGATGCCGGCGACGATCATGGAGATGGAGATCACCATGATCAGTTCCAGCAGCGAGAATCCGGCTTGTTTGCGCAAATTCATAAGTCCTGTCGTGGAGGAGTAAGTTCCGGATACATAGAAAGAATCACGCGAAATTGCCGAGTGATTCGGTTGCTGTACAAGAGCAGGCACGGGCAGATGGAGCCATGCCCGTGTCAGCCTTCATCGTAGGAAGGGGTTGTAGCGGCGTCAAAGCACCGGAGTGCAATGGAAGCGGACTGGCCTTTTGGGACATGGAATGGTTACTGAGGTCACCAGGCAGGCGACGGGGCGAGCGCGGTGCGGGACAGCCGGGGGGAGTTGCCGGCGGGGGAGAAATGCTCCGGCAGGCAAGATGATGGCCGCCATGACTCCGGTAACTTGAGAGGAAACTGGGGTGACCTTAGGATGGCTGCGAGTATGACTCTGACTTCGCTTTTGGTGTGCGCAGACGAGGCATCGGCCCAGGTATTGTGCCGCGTTCTGGAAGAACTGAAAATCCGGGTGGAACGGTGCGGGGACTTGAAGCGGGCGGGCGTTCGCGTGGCGCAAGAGCGCTATGACTTGATGATCCTGGATTGCGAGTGCGCCAGTGAAGTTCTGGATGTGCTGCAGGAAACGCGAGTTTCGCGGATGAATGATTCCACCCTGGCGATTGTGGTGGTGCAGGCGACCGACAATGCGCGCGAGTTGTTCGCGCTGGGAGTGAACTTTGTGCTGTACAAGCCGGTGGCGTATGAGCGGGCGATGAGCAGCCTGCGTGCGGCGCGGGCGGTGATGCGAAAAGAGAAGCGGCGCAGCATGAGGGCTCCGGTGCATGCCCATGCGATCGTGGACTACGCCAACGTGGAACAGGAGCGGGCGACCTTAATCGACCTGGCGGAGAACGGGATGTCAGTGCAGTTCGGCAATAAACTGCCGCCGACCAGCAAGGTGTATTTTCAGTTTCAGCTGCCGGAGCAGAAGTCGACGGTGCGGTTATCAGGAACCGTGATGTGGCAGCAGTGGAACGGGCGGGCGGGCGTGCAGTTTGTGGATGTCCCGAAGACGTCGAGGAAATTGCTGAATGAGTTTTTGGGAAAGCACCTGAGCAAAACGACGCGGGAAGAAGCGATCTCGGATGTAACGGTCGAGGTGCGGGAAGGGAATCAGGCGGTAGCGGCAGCGGCGGGAGCGTCATCGGGCCAAAGCGCGTCTCTGAGGGAAAGGAGGCCGGCGGCGACGGCGACCGAAACAGACGACCGGCGACTGGAGCAACGATTCGCGTGTCGTCTGGGCGCGGAAGTTTTTCAGAAAGGGATTGCGATCCCACATCACTGCAACCTGACGGATCTGAGCCCAGGAGGGTGCTATCTAGAAATTCACACGCCATTTCCCAAAGGGACGAGTGTGGAGATCACGGTAAGAAAGTTCAATCTGAAACTGCGGGTGCGCGGGACGGTGCAGTCGGCGCATCCCTGCTATGGGATGGGAATAGCGTTCGACCTGAAAGACGAAGAAGAGCAGGAGCAGGTGCGCCTGCTGACCGATTTTGTCGCAGGCACCGCCGAGAGCCTGCAGAGCTAGCGCGCGGCAGCCTGTTCCTCGGCAACGGCCTTCCGGAAATAATCCAGCGACATTGTTAAGCCGGTTTCCAGGTTAATTTTTGGTTCCCAACCGAGAAGCGTACGCGCCTTGGTGATATCGGGGCGGCGCTGCTTGGGATCATCCTGCGGCAGAGGCTCGTAGCAGATCTGGCTGTTCGATCCAGTCACTTTCAAGACGAGTTGTGCGCATTCAAGGATGGTGAACTCGTTGGGATTGCCGATGTTGACGGGCAGATGCTCATCCGATCTGGAGAGGCGGAGAAAACCGTCAATTTCGTCGCTGACATAGCAGAAGCTGCGGGTCTGATTGCCGTCGCCATAGACGGTGAGATCTTCTCCGCGCAAGGCCTGTTTCATGAAGTTGGGAACGACGCGGCCATCGTTGAGTTGCATGCGCGGGCCGTAGGTATTGAAGATGCGGACAATGTGCGTATCCACCTTGTAGTAGCGGCGATAGGCCATGGTCACGGCTTCGGTGAAGCGCTTGGCTTCGTCATAGACGGAGCGAGGGCCGATGGGATTGACGTGTCCCCAGTAAGTTTCCTTCTGCGGATGTTCGAGCGGGTCACCGTAACATTCGGAGGTGGAGGAGACGAAATATTTGGCTCCGTATTTATGAGCGACGTCGAGAGCATGGAAGGTACCCAAAGAGCCGACCTGCAGGGTCTCGATGCCGTGATTGCTGTAATCGATGGGGCTGGCGGGACTGGCGAAGTGGAAGACGTAGTCCACTTGGCCGATGTCAAAGGGCCGGCAGATGTCGAGTTCGACGAACTCGAAGCGCGGCTCGTTGCGAAGGTGATCGAAGTTGGAGCGGCGGCCAGTAAGCAAATTATCGACAGCGACGACGCTCCAGGATTCGGCGAGCAGGGCATCGCAGAGATGCGAGCCCAGGAAGCCTGCTCCACCGGTGACGACGGCTCTTTGCGGTTTCATGCTTTTTTGGCGCCGTTGCGCACGGCGGCAGGGACTCCATCAGGATGAGAAGCGGCGCGTCCGACACTGTAATAGGTGAAGCCTTGCGCAGCCATCTCTTCGGGATCGTACAGATTTCGTCCATCGATGACGATGGGATATTTTAATTCGCGATTCAGGCGATCGAGGTCGAGGCTGGCAAACTCTTCCCACTCGGTGAGGATGAGAAGAGCGTCAGCCCCAGAAGCGGCTTCATACGCGGAGTTGGCGAATTTGATGTTGGAGTTCATCACTTCCTGCGTACGTTCCATAGCCGCGGGGTCATAGGCGGTGATTTGACAACCCTCCTGGAGGAGAGCCTGGACGAGGAAGAGCGCGGGTGATTCGCGGATGTCATCGGTGCCACCTTTGAAGGCGAGGCCGAGGACGCCGAGATGCTTGCCGCGGAGGGTCCAGAGCGCGCTGCGAACTTTGCGAAGGAAGCGCTGGCGCTGATCTTCATTGATGCGCATGACTTCGTCGAGGAGGCGGAAATCGTATCCGCATTCGCGAGCGACGGCGCGAAAGGCCATGACATCTTTGGGGAAGCAGGAACCGCCATAGCCGATGCCGGGATTCAGAAAGCGCGGGCCGATGCGTGAATCGGTGCCCACGCCCTGGCAGACCTGGTTCACATTGGCACCGACCGATTCGCAGATGGAAGCCACGGCATTGATAAACGAAATCTTCATGGCCAGAAAAGCATTGGAGGCGTGTTTGATGAGTTCGGCGCTCTTGCTGCTGGTGACGATGATGGGCGCGGGAATGGAAGTGCGGTCGGGCTGCGGGATGGCGTCGGGACGGGTGTAGTATGAGCCATCGGTCAGCGGCGAATAGATCTGGCGAAGCAACTCGGCGGAGCGGTGGGAGTCGCAGCCGACGACAATGCGGTCGGGATAGAGAAAGTCGGTGACGGCGGTGCCTTCGCGCAAGAATTCGGGATTGGAGGCGACGTCGAACATGTCAGGATTGGCGCCATTGCGCAAGATGACCTTGCGCACCCACTCGCTGGTATAGACGGGGACGGTGCTCTTCTCGACGATGACCTTGTAGTCGTTCTCGATGGCTCCGGAGATTTCGCGGGCAACGGATTCAACATAAGACAGGTCGGCGTCGCCGCGTTCCGTGGGCGGGGTTCCGACCGCAACGAAGATGGCGCAGCTGGCGCGGACGGCTCCCTGAAGATCGTCGGAGAAGGTGAGGCGCTGGCCGCGGTGGCGGCTCAGGAGTTCGGGCAGGAACTTTTCATGGATGGGGACCTGACCGTTTTTGAGGGCCTGCAACTTGCGCTCGTCATTATCAACCACGATGACATCGTGACCAAGATCGGCGAAACAGGCGCCTGCGACGAGACCGACGTACCCGGAGCCTACGACCGCTATCCGCATATCAAACTCCCTGTATGGAATAACTTGGAATCGCTTTGAACGTTACCTGATGTAGTGAATTGGGGAGGATAGAGCGACCAAGAACCGCGCCGCCCATAACGTAAAAGCGATTCTATCAGGGTAAGACTAACATTGGGAGGAGAGGAAAGACTCCATTATTGTGGACAGCGTGGACCGTTTTGGGAAAGTTTGTTTGGCGCTTAGCCCGTAGTATAAGGAGTACTTCGTCGGTGGCGAGCGGGCGAGCGGTTACCGCGATTCCCATTTCTGGCAAAACCGGACTGAAATGGGGCTGGAGTAAGTTGACAAGCTGAAGGTTTGGGGGGAAACTCCGCTACAGTCGAGCATTGCAGGAATGGAGTTCGGCCCATCTCTTCGGATCCCAGTTTCGGCCCGCAATCAGCAAAACCGCTGGACGACACGGCCGAGGCGGTCGATCCAAACATTCCTTCAGAATCGGATTTCGACGACCTGGTCTCAAAACTTACCCTGAGTGGCGGAAACTTCTCCGGCGATTTAGCGGTCGATCTTGCCCTGGATATCGTTCTCAACCAATTGGCCGAGCAGGCGTATCTCGCAACGGGCGCGAGGGGGGCGGCGATCCTGCTGCTGCGGGATACGGAACTCGTGTGCCGGGCCAGCAGCGGGGTCGAAGTGCCGGAACTGGGCTCGAAGGCGGATGGCCCTGCGGGGCTGGCGGCGGCGAGATGCATGGCGACACGGCAATGGCAATGCTTAGAAGGTAGGCAGAACGCGGCAGTGGTGCTGGTTCCAATCGCTCGGCAGCACTCGGTGGATGGAGTGTTGGAGCTTGCATTCCGGCGCGGGATGGTTGTCTCGCCGGATCAGGAACGGTTGTGGGATAGCTTTGCCCGGCGTGTCGTAAAGAACCTGGAACGAGCATCGAGGCGGGCGGCCGAGGAATGCGTGCCGCGAGAATTCGGGGAAGAGGGTGGGGAGGCGGCGTGTTCCGCGGCAAAGGAGAGCACGGGCCAGACGGTGGCCGCCGGGATTCCGGCAGCAAGGGCGCGGCGATTGGACGTGGTGTCCTGGAGTCTGGCGGCCGTCGTGTTCGGCTGCGCGATCGGGTTAGGGGTTTTGGCGGAGGTGAGGCTGAGCCCGCATCCTTCCCGGAAAGCGGCGACGACCGCGAGATCGCTGGAGCAAAGTGCCAGAGCGGGCCGGAATGCATACTCCATTGAGTTGGAGACCACACCGGCGAAAAAGATGAAGGCTGGGCCAAGTCCGAGCGATGCGTCACACGCCGTGGCGGCTGGGAGCGGCGACGAACTGTCGCAAGGCGGGCTGGTTATTTATAGGGACGGAAAAGAGATATTCCGTCAGGTGCCGATTCATCCGAATGCCGAGTTTGCGACCGGCTCGGCGGACCGTGCCAGGAGTCAAACAGCCTTGCCGGGACGGGGGAATGAACCACTGGCGGAGGGTGGGGAGAGCGTTCTTCTATATACGGTCGATCCGGAGTATCCGCGGCAAGCATTGGAACAGCATATAGGGGGGCCGGTGGTGCTGGAGGTAAGCGTGGACGAGCAGGGCGCAGTGGCAGGGATTGAAACTGTGAGCGGGCCAGCGATTCTGGTTGAGGCAGCGCGGGAGGCGGTAAAGCAGTGGAGATTCCGGCCTACCGAGAAAGACAACCGTCCCATGCAGATGGAGGCGCGGATCACGGTGAACTTCAAGCTTCCGAGTTAAAGCCGTGTGGAGGGCAAAAATTGCGATGCAGTTTAAGTGTTGTAGTATGAATATGTTATGACTGGCATGTTAACGGAAAATCTAGGACTAGGGACTTTCTTCTCCCCCACTTTTCACCTCTTGCAGTAATTTGCATCCCTCGCTAGTATCGGGAGCAATGTTTGGGGTTCATCCCCTGATTTGATCTCCGCGTTTCTGAGTCTCCCCCCAGATCGTTGTTGAACTCCAATGCATTGGCGATGCAGCCAATGAGAGGGCGGAATTGTTTTCAGGCAACGAGTCACGGAATGTGACTGAGAGGGCGAAGCTATGTGCAGCGGTCCGACACTTTCACCGGATGTGGGAAACGAAAGCGCAACTGCACGAAGGGAAACCCCGCAGTGGTATGCCATCCGCACCCGTTCCCGCCACGAGAAAGTGGTATCCGAACAATTAGAGAAGCAGGGGATCGAAGGATTTCTTCCGCTGATCAGTCGAACGCGCAAATGGAGCGATCGAGTGAAGGAAGTGGAGATGCCGCTGTTTTCCGGTTACAGCTTTGTGCGGGTGGTGCTTTCGTCGGTGGAGCGTCTGAAGGTACTGCAGACGCATGGAGTGGTGGGATTCGTGGGAATCAACAGCATCGGGACAGCGATTCCGGACAGCCAGATCGAGGACATCCGCACGCTGCTGGGCAGCAAGGTTCCGTTTGAAGAAGAGCGGTACCTGCAGGTAGGGCAGAAGGTAAGGATACGCGGGGGCGCGCTGGATGGAGTGGAAGGAATTCTGGCGGCGCACAACGATGATCGCAGCCTGGTGATATCGGTGGAGCCGATCCAGCGGTCGTTGTCGGTGCGGATCAAGGGTTACGAAGTGGAGCCGGTGTAAAGCGAGAGATTTCGTAGTGCGGTAGATGGGAGGGAGCTGCAAGGCTCCCGCAGAAAAGGGCGGCCTGAGGGAATGGGCGACCGGAACTAGAGAGAGGTTGCGTATGAGTGAAGTTGAAGCAAAGACCACGATTACGAATGGCAACGGGGAGCAAGGTTCGACTGTCCACAAGACGCTGGGCGAGTTGCCGAAAGCAGAAGTGCTGTTGTCGGGCACGCGCGAACTCTCTCTTCGCAGCTTCCGCGAAGAGGCGGAAATCAATGCGATCAGCATCGCGCTGAAGCAGACGGGATGGAACCGGAAGCGTGCGGCCAAACTGCTCAGCGTGAGCTATCGGGGTCTGTTGTACAAAATGCGGCGCCACAACATAACGCCGGATTCGGCGATGGGGGGAGCTGTTCCGGTGGAAGGATCGGAGTAGCGGAAGGAACGCGCCGCTGAATGCGCGCGAAGCGAGAGTTTATGAGGAATGCAATGAAGAAAATCAGACGGTCAGCTTTCATAGCGATGCTCGCAATGCTGGTGGGGGTGTCGGCGGCGCAGACGACGACGGCGCCGACGCAAGTGGCGAATGTGACGGCGGACACGAACAAGGCGCAGACACAGGCCGCTCCGCAGTTGCAAAACCGGTATCCGAGGTACAAGATCAGCGCGGGAGACAGCTTCGACGTGAATTTCGAGCTGAGTCCGGAATTCAATCAGACGGTGACGGTGCAACCGGACGGTTTCATCACCATGCGGGGTGTGGGGGATATGCACGTGGTGGGACAAACCGTTCCGGAACTGACGGCGACGCTGAAGAAGGCGTACAGCCCAATCCTGAATGATCCGCAGATTTCGGTAGTGCTGAAAGATTTCGAGAAGCCATACTTCATTGCGGACGGGCAAGTGGGCCGTCCAGGAAAATATGATCTGCGCGGCGATGTGACAGTGACGGAAGCGGTGGCGATCGCAGGCGGATTCCGGGATTCGGCGAAACACTCGCAGGTATTGCTGTTCCGGCGGGTGTCGGACGAGTGGGTGGAAGCCAAGATCATCAACGTGAAGAAGATGATGAAGACGGGAAACTTGCACGAGGATATGTATCTGCACCCCGGGGACATGATCGTGGTTCCGAAAAACACGATCTCGAAGATTGAACGATTCATTCCGAACGCATCGATGGGAGCGTATTCCCAAATCGGACAGTTCTAAGCGAAGCACGGAGCAACTTATGGCAGATCAAGACGTAATAACGAGTGGTAGCGGCCACAATCTTTCGTTCACGCTGCGTGATTTTGTGGCTATTGGATTCCGGCACAAGCGCCTTCTGATGATGTGTTTCGCA
Organism: Acidobacteriaceae bacterium; assembly: GCA_027452245.1. Lineage (GTDB taxonomy): Bacteria > Acidobacteriota > Terriglobia > Terriglobales > Acidobacteriaceae > Sulfotelmatobacter. The sequence continues at coordinate 88,901 of DAIDGW010000079.1, read as the reverse complement.
GGGTTGGTGCTGGGCACGATCGTGGCCGTGCTGCTGATGCCGCCGAAGTACCAGGCGGTGACCAAGATCCTGGTGAAACGCGAACGCGTCGACGCGGTGGTGACGCCGCAACGCACCGACAACATGCAGGTGAAGGAAGACATCAGCGAAGAAGAGTTGAACTCGGAGATTGAGTTGATCCAGAGCGACGATGTGTTGCGGAAGACGGTGCTGGCATGCGGGCTGAATAAACGCAAGTCGCTGCTTTCCTACGTCGGCATCAAGCGCAGCCCGGACGAGATGACCTGGAAGGCGATTGTGCGCCTGAAGAGCGATCTGAAGGTCGAACTGCTGAAGAAGAGCGACGTGATCAGCATTGCCTATACCTCCTCGAATCCGCAACTGGCCAAGCGAGTGCTCGAGACGCTTTCCAATGCCTATATCGAGAAGCATCTTGAAGTGCACCGTCCAGCGGAGCAAGTGGAGTTCTTCGAGCAGGAAACGGACCTTTATCACAAGAACCTGCAGGATGCGGAAGAGCGTCTGAAGAAATTTGCGGACGAGCAGGGCGGGGTAGCGCCGCAGCTGGCGCGCGACATCACGCTGCAAAAGCTGAACGATTTCAGCGCGACGCTGGAATCAACGCGGGCGGAGATGGCTTCGACTGAGCAGCGCATCCATGACCTGGAGAAGCAGCTCGGAGATACTCCCGACCGGATGACCACGCAGGTAAGAGAGTCGGACGACGCGCAGGTGCTGGAGAAATTGAAGAGCACCTTGATGGGACTCGAGCTGAAGCGCACGGAATTGCTGACCAAGTATCAACCGACGTACGCCTTGGTGCAGGAAGTCGACAAGCAGATTGCCGACACACATACAGCGATTGCCGCGGAGGAGAGCAAGCCGATCAAGGAAGAGACCACGGACCAGAACCCAACCTACAACTGGCTGAGAACGGAACTGGCGAAGGCGAAGGCCGATTACAGCGCGTTGGAAGCGCGGGCGGCCGCGACACAGAGTATTGTGACCATCTACCAGGCGAATGCGCGTAACCTGGAAGAGAAGGGCCTGATTCAACAGGATCTGCTGCGCAGCGAAAAAACGAACGAAGAGAATTACCTGCTCTACCTGAAGAAACAGGAAGAAGCGCGGATGGCGGAAGCGCTGGACCAGCGCAGGATTCTGAACGTGGCTATTGCGGAAGCACCGAATGTTCCATACACGCCGACAAACTCGAAGTTGCTATTCGGGTTTGTGGGAATCCTGCTCTCAGCGGTGTTGAGCCTGGGGGTGGTATTCGGGGTGGAGTATATGGATACCTCGTTCCGGACGCCGACGGAAGTGATTTCGGAGTTGAATATTCCTGTGCTGGCGGCAGTCCCGCACCGGTTCGGTTCGAACGGCAACCACAACGGAAACGGTCATCCGCCGTCGAATGGCAATGGCAACGGTCCGGTGGACGCGGGGTTGGAAAGCGCGGTTGGTCAAACATTCAGCCAGAACTAATAGGGAGAGCACGTGTACCTGAAATTTTTCGGTCTACGGGAACAGCCTTTCGGAGTAACGCCAGACCCGCGCTTTCTCTATCTCAGCCCGGCGCACCGGGAAGCGCTGGCCTCGTTGTATTACGGGATTGAGACGGGGCGCGGATTTCTGGCGCTGATTGCGAAGCCGGGGATGGGGAAGACAACACTGCTCTTCCACCTGATGGAGAAGTTCCGCAACACGGCCAGGACGGCATTCGTTTTCCAGACGCAATGCACGTCGCGCGAATTTATGCGCTTCCTGATGGCCGAGCTGGGGTTTGAGACGGCCGATCATGATTTCGTGCGGATGCACGAAAAGTTCAACCAGTATCTTTTGCAGGAAGCGCGGGCCGGAAGGAATTTCATTGTGGTGGTAGACGAAGCGCAGAACCTGGACGCCTCGGTACTGGAAACGATCCGTTTGCTTTCGGACTTTGAGACGCCACGGGCGAAGCTGCTGCAGATCGTGTTGGCTGGCCAGCCGGAACTGGCGGACAAGCTGGCCAATCGCAAGCTGGCGCAGCTCCGGCAGCGAGTGTCGTTGCTGAGTGCACTGCATCCGCTGTCGCAGCAGGAGACTCACAAGTATATTCAGCACCGGCTGAAGGTGGCCGGCTATCAAGGCGAAGAGCTGTTCACGCAGGAGGCGCTGGCGCGGATCACGAGCTTCACGGAAGGGATTCCGCGCAGCATCAACAATTTCTGTTTTAACGCGATGTCGCTGGCGTGCGCTCTGGGGAAGAAAGTGATTGATCTGGCGATGGTCGAGGAGGTGATTACCGATCTGGATATCACTCCGTTGCTTTCGCAACAGAATTGGGACGGCGAGCGATCTGAACAGTCGTTTAACGAAGAAGAAGCGATTTATGAACAATTGCGGCGTCTGGATCTGAATAGCCGCCGCCAACCGGCGCGAGACCTGGACCGGGCAGCCTCAGTGCTGACGCAGGCTCGTCCGGCTAACACGGGAACACTTACTCCAACCGAGGCGCGCGCCTATCTGGAGCAGGTTGCCAGGTCTTTGAAGAACTGGCAATAACAGCTGAATAACAGGGACTGAGAAAGCCTCAGATCAGAGGAATGGGATGAGCCGAAACTTCGAATTGCTGCAGAACATCGGGAAAGAACAGAACATCTTCGAACAGACCGCAGAGGTTCTGATCGCTCCGGCTCCGCAGGAAGTTGTTGCCGAACTGCCAGTTGAACCGGTCGCTCCAGTTTTGAGTTTGAACGAACATGAACTTGAGGAAGTAAACAAGCTGGTGCAACGGCTGTTTCTGATGCCGGGCGCAGAGTCGGCGCGGGCGGTGGTGTTTTCGAGCACGGAGCCTGGAAACGGTTGCAGTTGGATGGTGAGCCGGGTGGCAGAGACGCTGGCGGGGCAGACGCGCGCTTCGGTGTGCCTGGTGGATGCCAACCTGCGCAATCCCGGACAGCACGAGGCTTTCGGAATCGAAAATCACCATGGGCTTTCCGATGCGTTGCGCTTTCCGGATCCGGTTGGACATTTCGTGAAGAATCTGGCGCGGCCGAACCTGTACCTGATGAGCTGCGGGGCACCGGTAGAGAACGGAGCGTCGCTGGTCAGTTCGGATCGCATGCGGGTGCGGATCGGTGAGTTGCGAAATGCGTTCGACTACGTGCTGATCGATACGGCGGCAACCAGCGTATGTAACGACAGCGTCGTGCTGGGTGGGGTTTGCGATGGAGTGGTGCTGGTGCTGAAGGCCAATTCTTCGCGGCGCGAATCGGTAAAGAGGGCGGTGAGCGAAATGCAGGCAGCAAAGGCGCGGGTGCTGGGTGCGGTCTTGAATCAACGTACCTTCCCGATTCCCGACGCGATTTACAACAAGCTGTAAGTGAGTTGAATTTCCGGGGAAAGAAAAGAACACAATGTTTGAGAACTTACGGGCAGATTTTCAGGCGGCGATGGGCGATCGCAAGATGGAGACAGGCTGGTGGCGCGTGCTGCTGCACGTGGAGATGCCGGCGCTGCTTTGCTACCGGTATTCGCATTGGGTGCTCACGCTGAGGATTCCGGTGGTTCGGCAACTGCTGATGATACCGGCCCTGTTCTGGCAGAGATTCAACCAGTTATTCCTGGGAGTATTTATTTCGCCGGATGCAGAGATTGGGCCGGGGATGGTGATCCATACACCCCAGGGGCTGTATATACCTCCGGTGAAGATTGGGCAGGGAGCGACGTTTCAGTCGGGAGTACTGATTGGATCGGGATGCAAGGAAATTGGCGAGAATGTTTACTTCGGTGCGGGATGCAAGATCGTTGGGGACTGCAAGATCGGAAATAATGTAGTTATCGTGGCAAACAGCGTAGTCATCACGGACGTGCCGGACAACACAACGATCATGGGAGTTCCCGCGCGAATCAAGCTACCGGGCGGGAAGCCGCGGCGGTTCCCCTGGAGAGCGGCGCAACCGGCGGCGGAGGCGAGCGCTCCGAGTAAGGGGAATGGGCATGCAACCAAGGCGAATGGAGTGGGCCATCCGCAACCAGTGACTCAGACTTCGAACCAGCAGGCTTCCGCCTAGGATTTTTTGTACAGACCAGAACGAGGGGACGAACTTGGATTTTTCCTGGACAGAAGAACAAGCCGCGTTTCGAAAAGAAGTGATTCGATTTGCCAAGACTGAACTGAACGACGATCTTGAGCGGCGGGATCGGGAAGAAGAATTCCCATTCGAGTTTTGGAAGAAATGCGCTCAGTTCGGAATCCTGGGTCTTCCGGTGCCGGTCGAGTACGGCGGCGGCGGAGCCGATACGCTGACTACGGTTTGCGCGCTGGAAGCGCTGGGTTACGGCTGCAAAGATAACGGCTTCCTGTTCTCGCTGAATGCCCACATGTGGACGACGATTATTCCACTGATGGGGTTCGGCACCGAAGAGCAAAAGCGTAAGTACCTGCCGAAGCTGATCAGTGGGGAATGGATTGGGTTGCACTGCATGACCGAGCCGATGTCGGGTTCGGACGCGTACAGCTTGCGGACGCGCGCGGAGCGCAAAGGTAATTCTTTCGTCCTGAATGGAACCAAAACATTTATTACGAACACGATTCACGGCGACCTGTTTATCGTGTTCGCCAATGTGGACCCTTCGAAGGGCGCGAATGGAGTGACCGGCTTCCTGATTGAGAAGGGGCATCCGGGCCTGGTGATCGGGAAGAAGTTGCACAAGATGGGATTGCGCACCTCGCCCATGTCGGAAGTGGCGCTGGTAGATTGCGAAGTCTCAGCCGCTAGCATTCTCGGCAAAGAAGGCAGCGGGCAGGCGATTTTTACGCACTCGATGGAGTGGGAGCGCACTTGCATCATGGCGAGCCACCTGGGAATGATGCAGCGCCTGATTGAAACGTGCGTAAAGTATGCCCGCGAGCGGCAACAGTTCGGTAATCCGATCGGGAAGTATTCAGCGATCGCCAACAAGATCGCCGACATGGAAGTCAGGCTGGAGACGGGCCGCTTGCTGCTTTACAAAGCCGCATGGCTGAAGAGCCAGGGGCGGCACGCGTTGCGCGAAGCCGCCATGGCGAAGCTTTATGTGAGCGAAGCCACCGTGCAAACGTGCCTGGACGCAATCCAGATTCACGGCGGCTATGGTTATACGACGGAGTATGAGATGGAGCGCGATCTGCGCGATTCCATCTCAGGCAAGATTTACTCCGGCACTTCGGAAATCCAGAAAGTAATCATTGCCGGTTTTCAAGGACTCTAAACCTCCCCAATCTCAACTGGTGAACGGGACCCCATGGCATATACCCTGCAGCAGCTGTTGAAGAAGAGTGCTAGCCTGTATCCGGAAAAGACTGCGGTGTGGGCACGTGGCCGCAGCATTACTTACCGCGAGTTAGAAGAAAAATCGAACCAGATGGCGCACTTACTCCAGGAGTATGGAGTCAAGAAGGGCGATCGAGTCGGGCTGTACTTTCCGAAGGCGGTGGACTCAATTGTCAGCATGTTTGGCGTGTTGAAGGCCGGCGGAGTGTATGTGCCTCTGGATCCGGCGGCTCCTGCGGACCGGGTCAGCTACATCCTGCAAAATTGCGGGGTGCGGGTGCTGATCACCAACAGCGAGAAGCGTCGCGGGTTGGATAAAGGAACTTTGGATGAATTGGACCTTGCGATCGTTCTCGACGCAGATGCGGCACACAGTAACGGCCATACAGTGATGCCATGGTCGGCGCTGACGAACTATCCGAGCGAAAGTTCGCCAGCCGTGACTCTGACCGAGACGGATCTGGCGTACATCCTGTACACGTCGGGTTCGACGGGGCGGCCGAAAGGCGTGATGCTCTCACACCAGAACGCCCTGACATTTGTGGAGTGGTGCGCGGAGAAGTTCCGGATCAGGAGCGAGGACAACCTGTCGAACCATGCTCCGTTGCACTTTGATCTTTCGGTATTCGACATCTACAACACGATTGAAGCCGGGGCGACCGTTTACCTGGTGACCGAAGATGTCGCGCTGTTTCCATCGGTGCTGGCGAACTTCATTGAGAGCAAGGGAATTACGGTGTGGTACTCGGTTCCGTCGGCGCTGGTGCTGCTGCTGCTGCACGCCAATGTCACACGCGAGAAGCTGGCGAAACTGCGGATCATATTGTTTGCGGGAGAAGTCTTTCCGATGAAGTATCTGCGGCAGTTGGTCAACTTACTGCCGACGGTGGATTTCTATAACCTGTACGGCCCGACAGAAACGAACGTCTGCACGTATTACAAAGTCGAAGCGGCGCGTCTGGAAAGCATGGAGAAGCTGCCGATCGGGATCGCCTGCGAAAACACGGAAGTGTTTGCGGTGAACGATAAAGATGAGATGGTGACGAAGCCGGGTGACACGGGCGAGCTATATGTTCGCGGGCCTGCGGTGACGTACGGGTACTGGGCCGATCTGGAGAAGACGGCGAAGATGGTGGTGCCTAACCGGTTTCAAAAGAACTTTCAGGAAAATATGTATCGCACGGGAGACCTGGTATCTCTCGGGGAGGATGGAAATTACTACTTCCTGGGGCGGCGCGACAGCATGATCAAGAGCCGCGGCTACCGGATCGAACTGGGCGAGATCGAGAGCGCATTGTTGAGTCATCCGAGCGTAAAAGAAGCGGCGGCGCTGGCAATCCCTGATGACATCGTCGGGAACCGGATCAAGGCGGTGATCTCGACTCATGAGGCGCAGCCGATCAAGCCGGCGGAACTGCAATCCCATTGTGCGGCGAAGATTCCGAAATACATGATTCCGGAAATTATCGATTTCATGGAGGACCTGCCAAAAACGTCCACCGGCAAAGTCGATCGTGTGCGGCTGGCCCAAGCTTCACTTGTGTAATGGGGATGCCGCGGCAGTCCAGTTATATACAAAAAAAGGCCCGAGGAGGAGACGAACCCAATGACCGTAGCAAGTAACAGCACGCAGCCGGCGCTGAAAGCGCAGATTCGCGAATTCATTCAGGAAAACCTTGCCAGCGTAAAAGGCATCACATCGTTCCGCGATGATGAGTCGCTGATGGACAACGGAGTAATCGACTCTCTTGGAATATTCCGGCTGGTATCGTTTCTGGAAGAAAACTTCGGCGTGCGTGTAAGCGACGAAGAGATCAACCCGGAAAATCTAAAGTCGGTTGACTCCATCGAGCAGTTGCTTCTCTCGAAATCGAAAAAGTAGCACCACCAGGAACAACTAACGGCGGCACGCACAGACGTATTATCACGCTGTATTCGCATACAGCTCCTCCCCCTGACTATCAGCAATTGGAGTGGGTCCATCCATCGGAGGTCTCGCTGTGGGTACGATTCGACGCCAGGTACTACTCAATTCCCTCAAAGTCTACGATCTGCTGCTAATGCTGCTTTCTTTTGCATTGGCAACGCTTGCCGTGTCTCACCAGGCGGGTAATTTCACGCTGGCCGAATTTCTTTCCATGCGCGTGAAGATCTCGAACCTCGTCATCTTTGCCGGGCTCGTGCTGGTGTGGCACCTGATTTTCCTGGTTCTTGGGATGTACGCCTCACGTCGACTGGCGGGGCGATGGGAAGAAACCAAAGACATCCTGAAGGGAAGCATGCTGGGGACGATCGCCGTGATGCTTGGCGCGGCATTATTCCATATCCGGATGATCAATACCTTATTCGTCATTACTTTCCTGGTTACCAATATATTGGCTTTGCTCATCAGCAGGATCGTGCTTCGAGTTACCCTCAAGCGGATTCGACTGCATGGCAGAAATCTGCGCGACATTCTGATTGTGGGGACGAGCGCACGAGCCGTGCAATTTGCGAAGAAGATCGAGAATTCCCCGGAACTGGGCTACCGGATCATCGGGTTTGTAGACGATGAGTGGGCAGGGGCGACGGAGTTTCAGGACGCGCAATACGAGCGGGTGTGCGATTTCGCCGGGCTGCGCGGCTTCCTGCGGGAAAATGTGGTGGATGAAGTAGCCATGGCGCTTCCCATGCGGTCGCTCCACGCGCACGCCTCGGAAGTGGCGGCGCTGTGCGAGGAGCACGGGATTCTGCTGCGTTTCACCTCGAACCTGTTCGACCTGAAGCTGGCAAAATCGCGGGCACACGAATTTGAAGGGGACTCCATCATCAGCCACTATACGGGCGGGATGATGGAAGGCGGGGCGTTAGTGATCAAGAGGATGTTCGACTTTCTGGTGTCGTTAATTCTGGTCGTGGTGCTGGCGCCGGTGCTTCTGGTGACCGCCATACTGATTAAACTCACGTCGCCAGGGCCGGTATTCTTCCTGCAGAACCGGTTGGGACTGAATAAGAGGCGGTTCAAAATCTACAAATTCCGGACCATGGTTCCAGATGCCGAGAAACAGATGAAGCAAATTGAGCATCTGAACGAGGTCAGCGGGCCTGTCTTTAAGATTAAGAACGATCCACGGATTACTCCGGTGGGCAAGTTCCTGCGCAAGACCAGCATCGATGAACTTCCGCAATTGTTCAACGTACTTGTCGGTGACATGAGCCTTGTCGGACCACGTCCTTTACCTGTGCGAGATTATGAGGGATTCAGCGAGGACTGGCAGCGGCGGCGCTTCAGCGTGCGGCCCGGTATCACTTGTACATGGCAGATCGGTGGCCGGAGTTCCATTTCTTTTGAAAAGTGGATGGAGCTCGATCTGCAGTACATCGATAAATGGTCCCTGTGGCTCGACTTCGAAATCCTGCTGAGAACCATTCCCGCAGTTCTGCGCGGATCAGGTGCGGCATAAGTCGTGCGAAGTTCGGCAAACAGCAGTCAAGTTCTCGCGAGATAGAGCTATTTTTTCGTGAACCCTAGAACAGATCTCAAAGCGCAGCCAGATTGTGGGACAGTAAAGGCGCAAGTTCACTTGAAAATCAGTGACTTTGCTGCAGTCCCACAGTTGATCTCCGAGCAGGCGATGGCCGTTCCAGACGCGATCGCGTTGAATTGGAATGGTGAGTCGCTTAGTTATGGAGAATTAGAAAGCCGTTCGAATCGGCTGGCGCGTTATCTACAAAACCGCGGCGTAACTCGCGAGCAGGTGGTGGGAATTTACCTGGAGCGATCGTCCGCGAGCGTGGTTGCAGCCCTGGCCATGATGAAAGCAGGAGCGGCGTATCTGCCGCTTTCGCCGGATTCTCCAGCGGAGCGGCGGGATTTCATGCTGCGCGACTCGGACGTCCAGGTTGTGGTCACGCGAAGCACGTACCTGACGAGTCTTCCCAACGAAGTTTCTTGCGTTGCCTTGGACCGTGACGAAGCGGCGATCGCCAAGTGCAGCGATGAGAAGACGAATAGCGAAATAAGTGATCAATCCCTAGCCTATGTTATCTATACCTCGGGATCTACGGGAGAACCGAAAGGTGTGGAGATTGTTCACGGGGGATTGTCGAATCTGGTGGCATGGCACCGGAGGGCATTTGAAGTAACCAGCGGCGATCGTGCGAGCCAGTTGGCGGCGCTCGAATTTGACGCTGCGGTCTGGGAGACGTGGCCGTATCTGACGGCAGGCGCCAGTTTGTACATCGCGCCCGAAGCGGTCCGACAGGATCCTGTGCAGTTACAAGAGTGGCTGGTGAGAAAGGCCATCACGATTGGATTCGTACCAACGCCCATGGCGGAGCGGCTCATTTCGCTTTCGTGGCCGAAGGAAACCAGGTTACGGATTCTTCTAACGGGAGCCGACACGCTGCACCAGCGGCCAAAGCCGAGCATTCCGTTTGCGCTGGTAAATAACTACGGTCCGACGGAGTGTACGGTGGTGGCGTCGTCGGGCAGAGTGGATGCAGCAGAATCGTCATCACAGATGCCCTCGATTGGACGCGGCATCGATAATGTTCAGCTTTATGTGCTGGATGAGCAGTTGAGGCCAGTGGATCCAGGGGCCGCCGGGGAACTCTATGTCGGCGGCGCGGGCGTAGCGCGCGGATATCGGAACCAGCCAAAGCTGACGCAGGAAAAGTTTGTAGGAAATCCGTTCGATCAAGAGTGCGCAGATCCGCTCTATCGGACGGGCGATCTGGTTCGTTCTCTTCCCAACGGGGAATTGGAATTCCTGGGCCGTTGCGACGAGCAGATTAAGATTCGCGGGTACAGGATCGAACCCAACGAGATCATTCGGGCGCTGAATGACTACCCCGAGGTCACGGCGAGCACAGTGGTGGCACGCGAGCATGGCAGAGAAAAGAGCCTGGTAGCTTACCTAGTTCCGGCGAATGGATCTATCTCTTTCAACAAGCTGCGGAATCACCTGGTGAGGCGCCTGCCGGCTTACATGGTTCCGAGCCAGTTTGTTCGGTTGACGGACCTCCCTGTAACGGTCAACGGCAAGATTGATCACGCCGCGCTACCTGCTCCAGATGAATCGAACTCAATTAAAGATAGTAACTTTGTTGCTCCCCGCACATTAGTAGAGCAGAAGCTGGCGCCCATCCTTGCCAAGCTACTTAATGTAGAAAACGTGGGAGCAAACGACAATTTCTTCCTGCTCGGTGGCCACAGTCTCCTCGGAACTCAGCTGATCACCAGGATTCGGCAGGCCTTTGGCGTTGAATTGAGTCTCCTGGCCCTATTCGACCATCCCACCCTCTCCGGGATGTCGGAAGAGATTGAAAAACTGATTTTTTCCAAGCTGCAACGCGCGGGAGAGATTCCCACCTCAACCGCCCAACCCCAGGCTGACTAACGTCGGCCTCCCTCAGCGTCAAACCTCCAGATGAATACAAACGATTCGGCCCTGAGTCTCTATCGCCTCCTGGATGCGGAGGTCCTGGCGAATCCCTATCCGCTATTTCATCGTCTGCGCAAAGAAGATCCGGTGCATTGGGATCCTTTCCTGCATGCGTGGGTGGTGACTCGATACGACGATGTTCTGGAAGTGCTACACACATTTTCCGCGGACCGGAGCCCGAGTCCACAGCATCTGGCGAGCATGGGGCTGGATCATCTTGGTCCGATTGCCGAAGTCATGGTCAAGCAGATGCTGTTCATGGACGCGCCGACGCATACCCGCCTTCGCGGCCTGGCGTCGTCCGCATTTACTCCAGCCCGCGTCAACGAACTGAAAGCTCATATCCAGGAGATTGTCGATAAGTTAGTCGACGCGGTGCAGGACAAAGGCCAGATGGATGTGATCGCGGACCTGGCTGAGCCTTTGCCGGCCATTGTGACCGCGGAAATGCTCGGCGTGCCGGTGAACGATCGCCAGCAACTTAAGCAATGGTCCGCGAATTTTGCGGAGATGCTGGGGAATTTCCAGCACAATCCGGAGCGAGCGCAACTGATGGTGCGGACTGTGGAAGATATGACGTCGTACTTCCGCGATGCAGTTCGAGAAATCAGGCAGCATCCGCGCGAAGGCCTGATTCATTCGTTACTTACCGCCGAAGTGGATGGCGATCACCTGACCGAAGATGAAGTTATCGCGAACACGATCGTGACCATGGTGGGAGGGCAGGAGACCACGACCAACCTGATTGGGAATGGTGTTCTGACCCTGCTGCGGAATCCTGGTCAGTACCAAAAGTTGCGGGATAACCCGGAACTGACGGCGTCGGCGGTGGAAGAAATGCTGCGCTATGAGAGCCCGAGCCAGCATACAGCGAGACTGGCGCCATGTGATCGAGAGCTAGGCGGCAGGAAGATTGCGAAGCGGCAAGCGGTGATTGCCGTGATGGCGGCTGCGAATCGCGATCCGGAGAAATTTCCCGATCCCGACCGGTTCGATATAGAGCGGAAAGGTACTCGGCATCTCGCGTTTGGCTATGCGGCGCACTTCTGTTTTGGGGCTCCTCTGGCCCGAGCGGAAGGGCAAATCGTATTTGAAACACTGCTTCGCCGCATTGCGAACTTACGATTGGAGCCGCAGACGTTGGTGTGGCGGACGAATCTGGGACTGCGCGGCCTGACTTCATTGAAAGTCAGCTGGGATCGTAATTCTGCTGTTTCCGTGCCGGACGATTCTTCCGGTAAGTGCATTCATCAGCTTGTCGAGAATCGCGTGGCGAAAGCGATGGAACGTACAGCGGTGGAACAATCGGGCCGGAAGCTTACTTACCAGGAATTGAACGAGCGAGCCAACCAGTTAGCACATTATTTACGCAGCAAGGGAGTTGGTCCGGAATCGCCGGTGGGGATTTGCCTGGGTCGATGTCCGGAGTTGATTGTAGCTCTATTGGGTGTATTGAAGGCTGGCGGAGCCTGTATGCCGCTCGATCCGGATTATCCGGCGGAGCGCCTGCAATACATGCTGGAAGATTCGCAGGCGCCGGTTGTTATCACGAATAAGAGTCTGCTGGGTACGCTTGGCGGATATGCAAAAGAGGTTGTGCTGCTGGAGCCGGCGTTCAGAATTCTGGAGGGGCAGAGCACAGACAATCCGGCAGCAGTTACGAATCCGGATGAGCTGGCGTACGTCATTTATACATCCGGTTCGACCGGAAAGCCGCGGGGAGTGATGCTCACGCATCGCGGCCTGGTCAACCACAATACGACGGCGATTAAGTTGTATGACCTGCATAGCGAAGATCGCGTTTTGCAGTTTGCCTCGATCAGCTTTGACATTGCCATCGAAGAAATCTGGCCCACGTTGATGACAGGCGCGACACTGGTGTTGCGCACCGCGAACACACTGATGAGCGCGTCGGAGTTCCTGCGCTGGATCCGGAGTGAGCGCGTCACCGTGCTCGATCTACCGACGGCTTACTGGCATGAGTTAGTCCGAGAGATGGCTGAGACACGGCAAGAGATGCCGGAGAGTATGCGCCTGGTGATTGTTGGCGGAGAGAAGGCATCGAGCGCAGCTTATAAGTCGTGGCTGGAAGCAGGCGGCAGGCGCGTGCGCTGGATCAATACCTATGGGCCGACCGAAGCCAGCGTCATCGCGACCTCCTACGAACCCAACCCAGCGGCTCCGGTGGAAGATAATCTGCCGATTGGCAAGGCGATCGCGAATGTGCAGGTGCACCTGCTTGACGAACAGTTGCAGCCGGTCGCGAACGGACAGGCTGGCGAATTGTGCATCGGAGGACTTGGCGTTGCACGCGGATATCTGAACCGCCCGGAGATGACGGAGGCCAAGTTCGTGCCGGATCCGTTTCGGGGTAATGGCACGAGATTATATAAGACGGGCGATTTGGCAAGATATCGTTCCGATGGTGCAATTGAATTCATCGGACGTACCGATTTCCAGGTCAAGATCCGGGGCTACCGGATTGAGTTAGGCGAAATCGAGTCTGCGCTGGAGAAGTGCGGTGGCGTGCGTGAGTGCGTGGTAATCGCACGCGACGAGAGCGAAGAGAAGCGCATCGTGGGATACGTCGTGGCTTCCCACGAAAACCCGCCAACGGCAACTGAGCTCAGAAAAGCGCTCGCGCAGCACTTGCCGGAATATATGGTTCCGGCCGATATCGTGTTTCTGAAGGCTTTGCCGCACACTCCCAACGGAAAGGTTGACCGCCGGGCCCTTCCCGCTCCTGCCTCAACGGCTGCAACTGAGCAGCGTGAGGTCATCGGGCCGCAAGATAGCGTGGAAGAGCAATTGGTGAAAATGTGGGAGAGCGTGTTGAAGAAGCATCCGATCAGCACAGGGGATAACTTCTTCGATCTTGGTGGGCACTCGCTGCTGGCGGTCCGGTTGATGGGACGAGTGGAAAAGCAGTTTGGGCAGCAGTTGCCGCTCACCGCATTGGTGCAGGCCCCGACGATTAGAGAATTCGCAAAGCTGCTGAGAAGAGATGTGGCGTCAGAACTGTGGGCGTCGATCGTCGCGCTGCAGCCGGAGGGAACGAAGCCTCCGCTGTTCTTTGTGCACGGGCTGGGGGGAACCGTGATGCGGTTCCATGAATTGGCGCGGCATATGGCCCCCGACCAGCCTTTTTATGGGATACAGGCGTGCGGGCTGGACGGGAAGCATTCGCCTCTCGACCGTGCCGATGTAATGGCCGACTTTTACACTACGCAGATCCTGGGAATGCAGCCACAAGGCCCCTACTTTTTGGGTGGCTATTCCTTTGGCGGGTTAGTTGCGGTAGAGATTGCGCGCCGTCTGATGAAAGCTGGACACACGGTCGCTCTTCTGGCACTGGTTGACACTTATCCGGGAAAACCGAAATCGACTGGTTCCCTGGTAAGTACTTTCCTCGCATTTTCGTGGCAGCAGAAACTGGCGTACTTACAGAAGAGGATCAAACGTTACCGCAAGGGTATCAAGCGGCGCATCGATTTGCTCTCGATGCCGGTGGAGTTGAAAAATGTGCGCGAGGCTTGTGCCGTGGCCGAGGGGCATTATGTTCCGAAGGCTTATTCGGGGCGGATCGTACTGTTTCGCGCCAGCGAGAAGGCCCTTCGCGGCGTTGACGAAGGCAACAGCGGGTGGAAGGAATATGCGGCGGGCGGGCTTGAAATCCATGAAGTCGATGCGGACCATGGCAACATTCTCAACGAGCCGAAAGTACGGCAGCTTGCGAACGCACTTCGCAGCGTTCTCGAACAGGCGCAGTCCGTGTCTTCGGATTCTCAGTTAGTAAGTGCGCGATAAGACAGAACTCAATTTTACAAATAAGTATTCAGACAGGAGCATTGCTTGTCAGGTGCTGAATTGAACAAGCCCACAGCTGTGGGCGAGGTCGAGGAGCAGGGGACTGAAACCGGTGCGAGTCAGGGGTTTTCGGTAAGCAAGTTCTTCCGCTGGATGACCAAAGGCGGATTGGCCGTTCTCGACAATGGACTGATTTCGGGCTCGAATTTCCTTCTGCAGATCCTGCTGGCGCGCTGGTTGACGCCAGAAGAATACGGCGCGTATGCGTTGTCGTTCAGCATCTTCATTCTTGTCGGCTTTTTATATCAGGCCTTGCTGCTGGAGCCGCTTTCAGTTTTTGCCGGATCTAATTACCGCGACAATATTCGCGGATACCTCAAGAAAGCACTGACGATCCACTGGGCGATTTCGGTTCCAACCGCCGCGCTGATTGCGGCGGGCGCGCTCGGCGCGAAAATTGTCGGGCATTCGATGGTCCTGCCGGTTGCCCTTGCCGGAATGGCCATTGCTACGCCGTTTCTCTGCATGCATGCCATGACCAGGCGCAGTTTCTATCTGAAGCTGTCGCCGGGACCGGCCGCGTTTGGAGCGGCATTTTATTGTGCGCTGGTGACGGGCGGTGTGCTGCTGGTGCATCACATGCAATTGCTCAGCCCGTTCGCCGCATTTTTGATCATGTCGGGAGCGGCGCTGGTCAGTGCAGTGGTCATGGTGGTGCAGTTGAACGCTGCCCTCGATCCGGCAACAGGCGAGCCGCGAGTTCTGACGATCTGGCGCGAGCACTGGGAGTATGGCAGTTGGGCGCTGGCCGCGTGCGTGGTGGGATGGATTCCAAACTACGTTTACATCCCGCTGATCAGCACGTTCTCAGGGATGGCGGCAGCAGGGGAACTGAGAGCATTGATGAACCTTGCTGCGCCAGTACTGCAGACTTATGCGGCTCTTTCCATGCTATTCCTTCCTTATGCTGCGAGAGTTGCGGAAGAACGGCCGGAGGAGGCAAGTAAGTTGACGCATAGACTCGCGATGTTATTTGTAGCGGGCGCCGTGGCTTATTGGGCGGTGTTGATTCCTTTTCGCCAGCCCATATTTCAGTTTCTGTATGCCGGAAAGTATATGAACTCGGCGTACCTGATTCCTCTGTTCGGGCTGGAGACGACGGTGTGGAGTGCGAGCCTGGGGCCGGCAATTGTGCTGCGCGGGATGAAATCGCCGCGTTCCTTATTTGTCGCCAACGGTGCGGCCAGCATTGTTGCATTAGTGATTGGCATTCCGGCGACGCGGCTCTTCGGAATCAAAGGAGTAATTTGGAGCATGATCCTGGCCAATGCTCTTTATGTAATCGTGGCATTTATCCTGTACAACAAGAAAATAGCGGAAGTTAAAATACCATCGATTGCATTATCTGAGGCGGCATCCGCAGACTAGTGCGCACTGCGAAGCAGGATCCGGGGGCGAGCAAAGTGAAAGTTATCTCGGTACATAACCGATATCTGCTAAGAGGCGGAGAAGACCAGGTATTCGAGTCCGAGGCCAGCCTGATGACCCAGTACGGCTGGCAGGTTACCCCAGTTATTGAGCAGAATACCTATCCAGATAGCGTAATCAAGAAGCTGGGAGTAGCTGCGGACTGCATCTGGTCACGCCGTTGGTACCGTGAATTTAGCGCTCTGCTGAAACGAGACAGGCCCGACGTAGTTCACGTCCATAATTTCTTCCCGCTGATTTCGCCGGCAGTCTATTACGCCTGCCGCAAAGCCGGTGTTCCGCTGGTGCAGACGCTGCATAATTACCGGCTATTGTGCCCTGCGGCCACCCTGTATCGAGACGGCGATGTCTGTGAAGAGTGCCTGCAGCACGGACTTATCCGCGGAGTGCGGCACGGATGCTACCAGGGATCGAAATTGGGAACCTCAGCCCTGGCTTTGATGCTCCAGGTACACCGGTCGCTGCGGACGTGGTCGAAGATGGTCAATTGCTACATCGCTCTAACCGAGTTCTCCCGGCGCAAATTGATGGATGGAGGGCTACCCGCGTCAAAGATAAGGGTGAAGCCAAACTTTGTCTTGCCGGATCCCGGCATGCGCGAGCGACGCGGCCACTATGCGCTGTTCGCGGGCCGGTTGGTTGATCCCAAGGGACTGCCAACGTTGTTAGAAGCGTGGAAACTGTTGCGCACCCCGGTTCCGCTCGTGATCATTGGCGATGGCCCGGACCGGGAGCGTCTGCAGGAACAACTGAAGGATCCGGCATTCAAGAGCGTTGAGTATCGTGGACGGCTTTCGCATGAAGCCACGATTGAAGCGATGAAAGGCGCGCGGTTTCTGATTTTCCCGAGCGAGTGGTATGAAGGATTCCCGGTAACGATCGCCGAATCGTTTGCGTGCGGCGTCCCGGTGGTTTGTTCGCGGTTGGGTTCGATGCAGGAGATCGTTGCCGACGGACGCACCGGCCTTCACTTCCGCCCTACCGAGGCGGATGACCTTGCGGCAAAGGTCGAGTGGGCATGGGAACATCCGGAGCAGATGGAAGCCATGGGGCGCGGAGCACGGTTGGAGTTCGAAGCGAAGTACACGGCGGAACGCAACTTTTATATGCTGAAGGAAATCTACGAGTTCGCAATTCATGGATACTCGAATCGAGATCGGAAAGAAGAGTGCGAAGCTGCCCTGGTCTAAGTAAAGGTTTCGCACAGACCGTCGCAAACATGCCACGAGTGATCGTTACAACCAGTTGGGATGACGCTGCCGCCAGCGGAATACGGGTGGCCGCGCTTCTGGCGGAGCACGCGGTGCAAGGGACGTTTTACGTTCCGACCGGCGAGTTAGGCAAAGAAGGGCAGTTTACGGGATGCGATCTGCGCCAACTTGCGAATGAAGGCTTTGAAATCGGCGGACATACCATCTCGCATCGTATTCTTACAGAACTGAGTTCGAATGAAGTGGCTGTCGAGGTAACAGAGAGTAAGAAGGCTTTGGAGAATATACTTGGGCGAGCTGTTACTACCTTCTGTTATCCAAAAGGGCGATTCAATCGGCGCGTTATCCAACAGGTGGAGGACGCCGGATATCTGGGAGCGCGCACAACCGAGATGCTCAGCTCGAACCTGAGTTTTTCTCGATTCGAGATGCCGACAACGATTCAGGCATTTCCCCATCGCCGCTCGAACTACCTGCGGAACCTGGTCCGGCTGGGTAAGCTTTCGAGAATTGCGAAATCAATGGCAGATCTGGCTTCGTTCGAGAGCTGGCTGCAACTTGGGAAGGTATTGTTTGACCGTACGTTGCGCGAAGGCGGTGTCTGGCATCTGTATGGCCACCCCTGGGAGATTGAGAGCTTGAATCTTTGGTCGCAACTGGATGAATTGCTCGCCTATGTGAGCGGCCGAAGGGAAGTGGCCTACGCGTGCAACCGTGACGTTCTGGGAGTAAATGCTGCAACCCCTGCCATTGCCCGCGAATTAGAGGTGTCGATTTAACGCAGGTGAGATCGGATAAGATGACCGATAAGTTATTAAGAGCAGAGCTAGGGCAGCAGGCGCTGGAGTCTTATCTGCACATGCAGGAGGATGCTCCGGCGAGCGCAGTGCCCAGAAGAGATCCTGCTGTGCCGATCCCGCTGACGTTTGCGCAGCAGCAGATCTGGCTGCATGCACAGCTTGCGCCTGACACTCCGCTTTATAACGAGCCCTTTACGATCCACCGCCGTGGCCCGCTGGATATCGTGGCGCTAAAGAAGAGTATCGAAGAGATAGTTCGAAGACACGAGGCCTGGAGAACCAGCTTCTCGATCATAGACGGGGAGCCGCTACAGATAGTGCATCCGCCATTTGCGGTTGACTTTCCGATTGCTGACCTGCGCAACCTAACCTCAGGCCTAAGGCAATCTGAGGCGCTGCGGTTAGCCAGAGAGGATGCACGCAAGCCATTCGATCTGACAAAATGCCCGTTATTCCGCCTGAGATTGATACGGCTGGAAGAAGAGGAGTATCGCCTGGCAATCACCGCACACCATATGATCTTCGATGGTGTGACCGGATACCAGGTCTTTCTTCCTGAGTTGGTGAAGATCTATGAAGAGCTACTGGCAGGTAAGCCGTCGAGGTTGCCGGAATTAGATTTCCAATATGGGGATTACGCGGTCTGGCAACGAAACTTTCCAGATCAGGGTGATCTGGGGGAAGGGATCTCGTACTGGCGAGAGCATCTGGGGGGGGAGATTGCTCCCCTGAAGCTGCCGGCTGACCGGCCCCGTCCTGCTGTGCAAACGTTTCAGGGAGCACTGGAGTCGTTCTCGTTTCCTGCAACATTAAGCCAGGAACTTGAAGCGTTGAGCCGGGACCAGGGTGCGACACTGTTCATGGCGCTGCTGGCTGCGTTCAACGTACTGTTATACCGGTACTCGGAACAGGAAGACATCCGGATCGGCAGTATCACCGCTGGACGCGATGTGCCTGGGACGGAGAAGCTGCTGGGCTTTTTCCTGAATACGGTTGTATTTCGCACCGACCTGTCAGGTACTCCGAGCTTTCGCGATTTATTAACGCGAGTAAGACAAGCCACCTTAAGCACATTGGCACATGACGATGTTCCTTTGGATCAGGTAGTAAGAGAAGTTCATCCCGGCCGCGACCTCAGCCCGAGCCCATTGTTTCAGGTGCTGTTGTCGTTTGAGCCGTCTCTCACGTCGGTTGGCTCAGGATGGGATCTAACCGCAATCGATGTCGACACGGGTACTTCGAAATTCGACCTCTGCCTTGTACTCGATGACCGGGAAAAAGGGTTCGAGGGGCGAATCATCTACAGCACGGATTTGTTCGATGCAGAGACCATCTCACGCATGGTTGGGCACTGGCGCGCTTTGCTTGAGTCGATTGTTGCGAATCCGGATTGTCCAATTCATCAACTTTCAATCATCTCGAGAGAGGAGAAGCAGCAAATCGTTGCGCTCTCCTCGGGGCCGCGTCGGGATCATGGGCAGACGCCGGTTCATGAACTCGTGGCTCAACAGTCAACACGGACGCCTGATGCCGTAGCGGTAAGTTGCGGTGAGCACTCGATTACCTACGCTGACCTCGACCGCCGTTCGAATCAACTGGCGCACTACCTGCGAGCGAACGGGGTCAAGCAAGAGATTCCCGTTGCGCTATGTGTCGAGCGATCGATCGAGATGATGGTTGGCATCTTCGGCATTCTGAAAGCAGGCGGTGCCTACGTTCCGCTGGATACAAACCATCCGCAAGAGCGGCTCGAGTATCTATTGCGCGATTGCGGGACAAAAGTCCTGCTGACTCAGAAGCATCTGCCATTTCGAGAGCAGTCCGCCGAGGGGATGAAGGTCGTATGTTTGGGTTCAGACTGGAATAGGATCAGCCAGTATCCGGGCGAAAGTCCTGACCTTGAAGTCAATGGCGGAGATCTGGCTTACATTATCTACACCTCCGGTTCGACGGGGAAGCCTAAAGGAGTGGCGGTCGAGCATCGGAGCCTGAGTGCCTCGACCCAGGCAAGAATTGAGTACTACGAGAAATCCGTCGGAAACTATCTGCTCTTATCGCCGATCGGCTTTGATAGTTCTATCGCCGTGATCTTTCACACTTTGTGCACCGGCGGGACGTTGGTCATGCCGGATCCGGAGTTCTCTTGGACCGCAAACGAGCTTGCGAACCTTATCTCCGGCAACCAAATCTGTTCTATGTTGTGCGTGCCTTCTGTGTATCGCGAGTTACTTGAACTGAGCGACGAATGTCGTCTCGCTTCACTGCGCACGGTGGTGGTCGCCGGCGAGAGTTGTCCACGGCAGATTGTTTCCCTGCACGAGGAGCAGTTCGCGCACGTACCGCTCTACAACGAGTATGGTCCAACTGAAGCGACGGTTTGGAGCACGGTATACCGCTGCGACGGAGCCCTGAGCGAGAGTTCTGTTCCCATCGGAAAGCCAATCGAGAACACGTCCACTTATGTGCTCGATAGGTGGGGACAACTAACTCCGGTCGGAATTGCGGGAGAGCTTCACATCGGCGGAGCAGGGTTGGCGCGGGGATATTGGCGGGACTCCAAGCTGACCAAGCAGAAGTTTGTCACGGCCAATCTCGACGGAATCGGCGAGCAGCGCCTCTATAAGACGGGCGACTTAGCCCGTTTGCTGCCAACGGGTGATCTCGAATTTCTCGGCAGAGTCGACCAGCAGGTTAAAATTCGCGGGCTGCGCATTGAAACACGGGAGATCGAATCGTCTCTGCTGGAGCATCCCGATGTTCGCGACGTTGCAGTTTCCCCCGAGACAGATAAGACAGGCCAAGTCCGTTTAGTGGCCTATGTCGTGGCGCGCCGGGAGTATGCAACTTCCACGGCCGAGTTGCGGGCATTTCTGAAGAGCCGGTTGCCCGCCTATATGGTTCCCGCAGTGTTTGTGCTGATTTCGACGCTGCCCCGAAGTGCGAACGGAAAGCTCGACCGGCTTGCGCTGGCAGCCGAAGGCGATTGTTCATCGACTGAGAGTTTTGCGGTCCCGCCGCCGCGTGATTTTTCAGAAGCGCGCCTGTTGGCGATCTGGAAGCAGGTTCTGCGGCGAGACGATATCAACATTCGCCAGGATTTCTTTGAACTGGGCGGGCACTCGCTGTTGGCAGCCAAGCTGCTGGCGCGGATTGAGGCGGATTTCGAAAGAAACCTGTCGCTGGCATTCATCTTCCAGGCACCCACCGTTGAGTTGATGGCCGAGTTGCTAAGGAATCCGGATGAAAGTTTGCGAGCGCGAGCGATTGTACCGATTCAGCCCCACGGCGTGCGGCCACCGCTGTTCTGGGTCCGAGGCGGTCCGCGGTTCCGACTATTGGCAGATAAGTTGGGACCGGACCAGCCACTCCTGGGAGTAGATCTGCCCTTCTCGGATGCAGCGAAGTTCCGTACCCCTTATAACCTCGAGCAGATTTCTGAGTATCTGGTTCGAGCGGTGCGCGAGGTGCAGCCGCATGGACCTTACTATGTGGCAGGTCTCTGCGTAAATGCGGTTATTGCTTACGAAATGGCCCGCCAGTTATCTGAGGCAGGAGAAGAAGTTGCCTTAGTCGCGATGTTTGATGGGCATAACAATGCTTATTACAAACATCCGCTACGCGATGGACGGTACACGGGCCGGATCAGGTATCACCTCTCCAATTTATTCCAGTCCAACATGCGGGAAAGTTCGGCGTATTTGTTGGACCGGCTGGATGAAGCGCGACGGAAGATTGAGCGCACCGTCTGGCAATTGTCGTCCACCAGTATGAAGAACGGAAACAATGATCGTCCGCATAACACCGACTTTGTCGTTCATCCTGCTTTTCATCGTTACGAGCCACAGCCTTATGCAGGCAAAGTGATGTTGCTCCAGTCGAGTGATTGGCCGGAAGGCCCTTATTTCGATTTCAAGCTCGGATGGCAGGATTTGGCTCAGGGTGGCGTGGAGTTCCACCGCATTCCGGGAGACCATCCATCAATGTTTACGGCGCCGAATGTGGACATTGTGGCAGCTAAGTTGAAAGGGGCGATGCAAGCAGTGTTGCCAGAACAGTCACTCAACACCGTAGTGTCTGCTGAGCCGGCTGAAGTATCCTGATTTTTCCCCGAGATCGTTACTGTTACGGAGTGATCTTAAAAATGCCTATCCTACGCCGAGTCCGATATGAGCTTTCCAAGACGCAATTGCGTTCGCCGCTTCTGTGGATGCGTCATCGCAATCTGCGCGACGCGGATGTCTTCACCGCGTCGTATCCCCGGTCCGGCAGCACCTGGATGCGGTTTATCCTGGTGGAGGTGCTGGCAGGGCAGTCGAGTGGGTTCAAAGGGGTGAATCTGCTGAGCCCCGATATCGGAGAACATTTTGGGGCGAAGGCGTTGCTGCCCGGCAATGGCCGCCTGATCAAGACCCATGAGTTGTACCGGCCTTCCTACAAGCGAGCGATTTATCTCGCGCGGGATCCACGCGATGTGTTTCTTTCCGAGTATTCTTATGAAAAGGCGCTCGGGGTCATCGGGGAGGATTTCGACAAATTCCTGGACGCGTTCTTGCGCAGGGGAGTGAATCCCTTCGGGTTGTGGATCGATCACGTCAATTCCTGGCTCGATGCCGCATCGGTAGGGGGCTGCGAATTGCTGGTCGTCCGCTTCGAAGATATGCGGCGGGATACAGAAAAGAGTTTGGCGGAGATGATGGAGTTCCTGAAGGTTCCGGTCGACTCTGCGGCGATTCGGAAGGCGATTGAGAGCAACTCACTGGAGCAGATGAAGGCAAAGGAAAAAGTTTCTCCGCAAAAAGCGTCCGCGAAAGGACGATTCGTGGGCAGTGGATCGGTCGCCGGCTGGAAAGGGAAACTGACTCCCTCGCAGTTAGAATTGATTGACCGCTATGCCGGGCCGACCATGTCCCGATTGGGATACTCGCTCTCGACTCAGACGGCTGAAACTCTGGCGGAAGTACAAGCATAATCCCGTGCCCTCTCTCGAACTGAAACCGGAAACCTCGATGCAGGCAACTCAAGCCAGAACCTTGCGCCGTCTGGATTTCAATTGGCGGACGATCACGATCATCTCTGCCATCTGCGGCGTGACCTCGATCTTTCTTGGCATGGTCGCAGACGAACTCGTGTCAGCCGAGATGATCACCGTCATCGCGATTACCGCGGGATTCATGCTTCTGCTGGGTTACTGTGCGGCTCGAAGCCGCGCCCTGCGCGAGCGTCCGAAGTGGTTCATTTTCAGCGTCTGGAGCCTGCTTCTGGCATCAGACCAGATCTTTTCGTATGTGGATAATGCAAGCAGCAGCTATGAGTCGCAGTTTGCCTTTGCCGCCTATGCCCAGGCCGCAATCTGGCTGCTTGCCGGCATCGGTTTTCTGGTCTACTTACTGGGGAATCCGGATTCTTTGCGGGGATTGTTTTCCGGCCAATATAAGTGGGGATCGTGGTTCTCGCTGATTGCGCTTCTTTCGGTGGCCTATGCTCCACAGGTCTCATTCTCGTTGGCATGGGCATTCAAACTTTGCCTGATTGTGGTTATCCTGCAGGCAATCTCGAAGCAGTTACTAAGTTTGGACGATGTTTCCGCGTTTTTGCTGGCAAGCATCGTAGCCTTCGCCTTCCTGGTCGCTGCTCCATCCATCCGCTCGCTATTCCCCGATCCCACCGGACAGTACGGCCAGAATGAATTTGAAACCCGCTTGCGCGAAGGCCCGACCGGCCTTTCCGCGGCGGCAGGAACTTTTGCTTTGCTGGCTCTGACGGCCTATCGTCCGGAAAAGAAGAGCAAGTTGCTGATGGTGCTTGCCATTGCCGGCATGGCCGTGATGATCATTGCGGGTGGCAAGGCAGCGATCGTCGCCGGTATTTTGTCAGGCATGCTTTTCTTTGGTTTGCAGAAGAGAATAGGTGCAACGCTGGGTTTTATCGGTGGAATTGCCGCTATCTTCTGGTTTGCTCTGGAATTCACCCCGCTTTCCTCGTATATGGAGGCCTACACCAGTTCGGGCCAGGTTTCGAGCCTTACCGGACGAACCGAGCTCTGGGCATTTGTGTGGCCGGCGATCAAACAGAGGATCATTCAGGGCCACGGTTATGTTTCTTCGCGCTTCGTGTCAGTGGCCATGCCGGGCACGCCATTCCAGGCCGGGCACATGCATAACGGGTTCCTTGAGGCGCTTTATAACAATGGCCTGATTGGGCTATTCCTGATCGTCATGGTCCATGTTGTAATTGTCAGCAACTTGTGGAAGACGATGAGGGCAAATGTTTCCCCTCGTGTGCAAAGACTTGCCATCGGGTCGATGGCCATATACACAAACCTATTGATTAATGGTATGTTCAATGCAACTTTCAGTGGTCGCGCAGGTGCACCATTCATGATGTTGCTGGCCATGGTGGTTCTCAGCGCAAGGTTGGCAAAAGAAGTTCCAGCCCAAGCTCCTGTGGCAGCTTGGTGAAGGCAAAGTTCACTCCCCCCGAAAATAACTGACTTCTTCTGAAACGGGTTCGCTCGAAACACATGACCGTTCAAACTGACGTCCGCATGCCGGAATTCCGTGTGCTCGGAGTCCGCGTGAATGCCGTGCAGATTCCGCAGGTCATCGACTGGATGCAATATGTCATTCGTGCCCGCGGAGCGGCGCGTTACGTCGCCGTGACCGGAATGCACGGGGTTACCGAGTCGAGGCACGACGAGAACTTTCGCGACATTTTAAACACGGCTGACCTGGTGGTCCCCGATGGTATGCCGCTGGTCTGGCTGGGGCGATTCCGCGGCTTCCGGCACCTGTCGCGCCGGGTCTACGGGCCCGAATTGATGGAGACCTTCTGCCGCGAGACGGGATCGAAGTACCGCCATTTCTTCTATGGCGGAGCCCCGGGCGTAGCCGATCATCTGGCGCAGGTTGAACAGGAAAGGCATGGAATCCGTATTGCCGGCACCTACTGCCCGCCATTCCGGCCACTAACCGAACAGGAAGATCGCGACCTGGTTGCGCTGATCAACGAAGCCGCTCCGGATGTTATCTGGGTCGGCCTCAGCACTCCCAAGCAGGAGCGCTGGATGAGGGAGCATCGCGACAAGCTGAAGGTTCCATTGATGCTGGGGGTAGGCGCGGCCTTTGACCTGAACAGCGGCCGGCTTAAGCAGGCTCCGTCGTGGATGCGCGAGCACGGCTTGGAGTGGCTGTTCCGCCTGCTGGCAGAGCCGAAGCGGCTCTGGCGCCGCTACCTGGTGCAAGGGTCGGAATTCGTTTGGAACGTGTTTCTTGAACTGACGAACTTGCGTGTTTACGAGTAAGCAATAGCTGACGAGTAAGGAACTTCATTTTGGTGAGAATTCAGGAGAGGAACGGGAACATGAACAAGCAGAAACGGATTTTGGTCACAGGGGCTGGGGGTTTCATCGGTCATCACCTGGTAAAGCGGCTCAAAGCCGACGGCAATTGGGTTCGTGGGGTGGATATCAAGTACCCCGAGTACGAAAAGAGTGCGGGGGATGAGTTCGAGATCCTCGATCTGCGCAAGATTGATTGCTGCCTGTTGGCCACACGCGGTGGGATCGACGAGGTCTATAACCTGGCAGCCGACATGGGTGGCATCGGCTACATCACCGCGAACCATGCCGATATCAGCCGCAACAACATTCTCATCAACGCACACATGCTCGAAGCCAGCCGGCAGAATGGCGTGAAACGGTTCCTGTTCTCCTCGTCAGCCTGCGTCTACAACCAGGCCAAGCAAAAGGATCCGGATGTTAAGCCATTGAAGGAAGAGGATGCGTACCCGGCAGATCCGGAACCGGGGTATGGATGGGAGAAGCTGTTTGCCGAGGAACTCTGCCGCTATTACTACAAGGACTACGGATTCGAGACGCGCATCGTTCGTTTCCACAATGTCTACGGTCCCCTCGGAACTTATGACGGCGGAAAAGAGAAAGCTCCGGCGGCAATTTCCCGCAAGGTTGCCTTGGCGTCCAATGGCAGCGAGATTGAGATCTGGGGCGACGGCGAGCAGACGCGTTCGTTTATGTACGTCGACGATTGCGTGGAAGGCCTGATCCGCATCATGGCCTCGGATTATCACGATGCTCTGAACCTGGGAACCGATGAACTGGTCACCATCAACGGACTGGTCGATATGGTTTCGGGCATCGCCGGCAAGCGCCTGAACAAGCGTCATAACCTGACCGGACCGCAAGGAGTTCGCGGCCGTAACAGCGACAATACCTTGCTGCGCAAGGTGCTTGGCTGGGAACCGTCCATCCGCCTCGAGCAGGGGTTGGCCGTTACCTATAAGTGGATCGCTTCACAAGTCACCAGGAAGAGCGTCGAGCAATCTGAACTTGTCTCGGCGAGATAGCGGAAACGTAACTTGACCGGGTGGTCGTGGATGCAGGACCACCCGGTCATTATCAGTTCCAAAGCAAAGTTACCGGAATAAAATGGGCACCGTTCCAACCACAGAAAGCGCAACCGTCCCACAACAAGCGGACGATCTTCGTCGCAGCCCGCTGTTCGTTGTTGGCATGTGGCGCTCCGGAACTTCTCTGCTCTATGCCTTGCTCAACCAGCACAGCCAGATTGCGCTCATGTATGAAGGCGAATTGCCGGTACTGTGGCCGCTCTTTATTACGAACGCAGGCAGGCGGGGCTGGCTTGCGCGGTGGGAGTTCTGGAACAGCGCACTGAGCCGACACAAGCTCAATGCCCAACAGTTTTCCGAGAAGATCGATGGCTTGGCATCTGCGATGCGTGCCGTCTACGGCCGCTACGCCGTTGGCAAAAGCGCCTGCATCTGGGGATGCAAGTCACCGAATTACTATGACTCCCTGGGACGGATCGCTCGCGACTTTCCTGACGCCCAATTCATCATTATTTGGCGCCATCCCGCGGATGTATGCCGAAGCATCCTGCGCGCCGCCAAAAAAGATAGATGGTTTACCAAGCGCGGGATTCCGCATCGCGCATTATTCGGCTTGCACCGCATGAAAGTGGAGGCTGATCGCCTGCTTCAGGCGGGCGTGGCTGTGCACGAAATTCAATATGAGGATCTCGTGCATCAGCCGGAACAGGTGATGCGGGGAATCGCCGAATTTCTCCGAGTTCCATTTGAATTGAAGATGACGACGCTTGATGGCGCGGACCGTTCCGCCATCTACGAAGGGGAACATCACTCCGGCGTCAAGAGCGAGAAGATTGTCTCCAAGAATCCGCGGCCGGAGGTTCTGCCCTTGGCCATGAAGCGGAAGATTGCACGTTATGTAAGTCTATGGCGCAGGCAGTATAGCGACGCGTGGCCCCCGGAAGCGGCAGATGCGGAAGAAGAACGCCGCGAGTTGCCGAGCTTCCCGGAGCGTGTCGCCGATGAGTGCTTGTTCCGCGCCTACCGCGCACTGGATACCATCGTTGTCCTTATTTACAGCTTTGGCCCTATTGGATTGTTGCAAAAGTACCGTTCAGCGAAAGCCGGACAGTTCCTCTCCCAAACCAAACAAACGGGAGAGTCGGCTTAATCGGAGGGCTCATGGAAGGGACAACCTCAGCCGCGGCGAAATCGAAGCTCAGCCGCCTTTATTTCTGCGTACTCAGTATGGCGGTCGCGTTCTCGCTGTGGCCCGGCAATGCGGCGGCGCAGAGTTACAAGATGGTTCCAGCCTCGCTTTCCGCATCTGTTAACGCATATGTTGGATTGCAGAGCCACTCCCAGCCAATCTCAATCACCAATACGGGAAGCTCCAGTTTTACCGTCAGTAGCTTTTCGCTCTCTGGATCACCAGAGTTTTACCTGAACTACGGAGCTGCCCCGATTACCCTCGGGCCCGGGCAAGTAGCGAATTTCGCGGTCATTTTTGTTCCCACGGCTCAGGGAACGGTAACGGCCCAGTTCACGCTCAACGTATCCTGCCTGACGAGTCCCATTGTTGTGAATCTGACCGGACACGGATACACAACCTCGGCCTTGCCGCAGCTCTCAGTCTTGTCGCTGAACTTCGGAAATGTTCCGGTTGGCACCACTAGCGCTCCGCAGAGCGCGACGGTGAAAAATATTGGCAAGGCTAACCTGTCGGTTAACTCGATCAGCGTGCAGCCTCCATTTACCGTTTCAGGCAACACCGGGACGCTGAAACCGGGGCAATCGGCCTCTTTTAACGTCACCTTTACGGCCACGGCCCCGGGAACCTTTGACAATGTATTAGTCGTCAGCTACGCGGGTGTCCCGGCGAGTGGCATCGACCTGCAAGGTACCGGAGTTACTCCAACCTCCCTCGGAATTAGTACTTACGCCACCCTTCCCAGCGCCACTCAACTCGCGGCATACTCGGCAACCCTGAGTGCGAGTGGGGGAGTGGGTGCCGTATCCTGGAAACTGTCGCCCGGAACCATTCTGCCTCTCGGGCTGTCACTTAGCTCGGCGGGCATCCTCTCGGGGACACTCAATTCAAGCGTGACTGTGGGCAACTATTCAATCGGCGTCATGGCGACCGATTCGAACGTGCCCCCGGACACGGCAACGGCACAGTTGACCTTGCCCGTGGACAAGCCTACGGGTGCGGCCTGCAATAACATCAGTTGGCCTCTGGGAAATTCCGCACCTCCGCTGGTCCCGATTACGGATCTGGGAAATAACCTTTACCTCGGCTACGAGGGGGGCCTCTATCCGAACGGAAGCAACGTCAGGCCCCCATTGCATGATGCCGATGGAGTCGCGATTGCGCAGGGCATTCAGCCGCTGGATGGCAATGGCAATTACGATCCGAATGGGAAGTATGCGCTCCTGTCCGTTGGGAATTCTATTGCGTTTGATGACTTCCAGCAGTTCACCACCAACCTTGACGCCGACCCGATGAAGAACTCATACCTGGTGATGGTTCCGGGGGCTGAGCCGAAAGCTGGTGCCGCAGATTTGTCTTCGATCACGAGTCCTTACTGGGCAACCATTCAGAGTTATTACCTGCCGCAATCTGGGGTAACTGCCAATCAAGTGGTTGCAGCCTGGATCATGGATGTAATCGGCAATCCCACCGGTACGTTCCCCACCGACATGGATCTGCTCAAGGCGGACCTGGAATCCATCGCGCAGAACCTGCATACATTGTTTCCGAACCTGAAGTTGGCTTATTTCACCAGCCGCTACTACGGGGGATATTCTTACGGAGTTCGCGACCCGGCGGATACCGAGCCGTATGCCTATCAGTCCGCCTTTGCTGTCAAATGGGCAATTGAAGATCAGATCAACGGATCGCCTTCGCTGAACTATAACCCCGCACTGGGTCCGGTGATGGCTCCCTGGATGTCGTGGGCGGATTATGACTGGGCGAACGGACTGATTCCGCGCAGCGATGGATTGGTGTGGAGCTGTCAGGACATTCAATCGGATGGTACGCATCCTTCGAATCCCGCAGGGCGGGAAAAAGATACAGACATGCTGTTGAATTTCTTCAAAAGTGATGACACGACTGTGCCATGGTTTTTGGCGCCGAGCAGTTAGGAACCTGCGATAAGGACACGGGCCCTCATTTCATTTGTGGGGTGACTGCCATGACTTTCAGACACGTATTGCATAAGTTGAAGTCGGTTGCGATTATCGCAGGAGCGGCCGTGTTCCTTCTCGCGATGACGGCCCAGGCACAGGTCTCTTACTCAGTGACTCCGGCTTCGATCAGCTTCGGACCGAAGAACCCGGTGGGAATCGCCAGCAGCGGGAAGAGTATCACTGTACTGAATACGGGAACTCAGTCCTTTACGATCAGCAGTTTCTCCCTCAGCCCGTCAGAATTTCAGCTAGTAGACGGCTGGGCGCCTATTACTCTTCCTCCTGGCGGGAAGGAAGTCTATCAGATCAGGTTTGTGCCTGATTTGGCTCAGAAGTTCTCCGGGCAACTGACGATTAATATCTCCGGTGTTTCCAATCCAGTCGTCGTTCCCATCACCGGCACGGCATACATTACGGGAGCCATTGCGCAGGTGTCGCCCACGACCTTGACCTTTGGCCCTCAGCCCCTGGGTTCGACCAGCGCCCCGCAGACGGTGACGGTCACCAATATGGGAACGTCGAATCTGGAAGTAACGGCCGCCACCGTCCTGCCGCCCTTTTCATTGAGCGGCTACAACGGGCTTGTCACCCTCGGCCCGGGGCAATCGACCAGCGTGCAGGTCACCTACTTCGCCACGCAAGCCGGTACTTACAACGGAACGCTGGTTTTTTCTCACGATGTGGTGAACTCCTCAGGCGCGGCTTTGACTGCGACGGCGGTGGCCCCGTCTGGACTGGCGGTTACCACCTTTCCGGTGCTGCCCCTGGCCACCCATGCCAGTGCTTATTACGCAGAACTGACTTCAGCCGGAGGGGTTGGTACGACTTACTGGACGCTGGCTGCAGGCACAAGCCTTCCGCAAGGTCTTACTTTATCGAACACGGGGATCATCAGTGGAACGTTGGAATCGACTGTGGCCAATGGGAATTATCCCTTCAGCGTGATGGTCACGGATTCGGCTTCCAATGTTGCGTATGCCACACTGTCGTTCACGGTCAATGCCCAGACCGGGGCAAAGTGCTCCGCGATCACGAGCGATGTTGCCGGCACGACTTCACCGCTGATCGATCTGCCCGATCTTGGAACCGGGACCTATCTCGGATCTGAGGGAGGACTGTATCCGGGGGGCTCGAATATACGTCCGGCCGGGCATGACTCTGACGGAGTCAAGTTTGCGGATAGCATCTATCCTCTCGATTCGAACGGCAAGCGCGATCCGAACGGCAAATATGTTCTGCTGTCGATCGGGATGTCAGCCTCGCACACTTTGTTCGTCGGCCTGCAGAATTTCGTTTTCGCCGACCCGACTGTCGACAAAACTCATCTCGTGCTGGTCAATGGCGCGCAGGACAATGCCACGGCAGGAGATTTTGCGCAGGGGAATGCTCCCGTCTGGGCCGACATTATCGACTACTTTTTGCCTCAGTCGAATGTGACGCCCAGCCAAGTGGTCGCGGCCTGGGTAAGCGATGTTTCCTATCCCAGCGGAACCTTTCCACAGGATATGAGCACCCTGCAATCGAACCTGGAGGAGATTGCGCAGAACCTCCACCGCAAATTCAGAAATCTGAAGCTGGCGTATTTCACCGGCCGGATGTATGGCGGCTACTCCAATAACCCCCGCAATCCCGAGAGCCCCGAGCCGTACGCCTATGAATCCAATTTCGCCGTCAAATGGTCGATTCAGGATCAGTTAGACGGGCTGGCATCGCTCAACTACAACCCGGCGAATGGCCCGGTGAAAGCTCCGTGGATGGACTGGTCGTCCTACGTCTGGGCCAACGGACTGCTTCCCCGGGAAGATGGATTTGTCTGGACATGCCAGGACTATACCTCGGATGGAATTCATCCCTCATTACCTCCCCTTCCCGGACGCGACAAAGGCGCGAATATTTTGCTGAACTTTTTTAAGACTGACGACACAACGGCTCCATGGTTTTTGGCGCATTGAAAGAATTCAGAAGAATCCACTTCACAACATAGTGGCTCGAACTCAGGGAGATACCAATCAATGAAGCATAAGGACACAAGATCTGCAGTGGAGAGCATGGCCAAGTTGCTGCTCCTGGCCATCATTGCGACGCTCGCCATTCCGGCGCACGCGCAATACAAGGTCCTTCCTGCCTCAGGGCAGATCAGTTGGGGGCAGATTGCCGTCGGTATGCCGAGCAACGGATCGACAGCCTCCATTACAAACACAAGCACCACGACCTTGACGATCAGCAGTTTCAGTATTACGCCGTCGGAATTCCATTTGATTGATGGTTATGCCCCGGTAACGTTGAATCCCGGAGAAAGCATGGCCTTTCAGCTCAACTTCGTGCCCGATGCGGTGCAGACCTTCACGGGAAGCATCTCGATGACGATTGACGGCTACAGCCAACCGGCAGTCGTGACTCTTACGGGAACCGGGAAGAAGACTCTGGCTGCGGCCTCGGTCACGCCTGCGACATACGCCTTCAGTCAGCCGGTGGGCACGACGAGCGCCCCGACCACGGTTTCGGTTTCCAATACCGGGAAATCGAACATGACGCTGAATGCCATCACCATTGATCCGCCATTTACGATCTCGGGATATACCCTGCCTACGATCATGAAGCCGGGCACGACTCTTAATTTTCCGGTTACGTTTTACGCACCTTCCGCGAGTACGTATTACAGCACTCTTTATTTCAGCTTCGATAACGTTCCGGGGAAAGGCGTGAGCCTGACAGGAACTGGAACTGCCGCGACGGCATTAGCGGTTGCGAGCTACTCGATATTGCCATCAGCAACGCAAGGCGCGGCGTATCTGGCCACGCTGCTGCCAGCGGGCAATGTCGGATCCACTACATGGGCCTTGGCGGCAGGGTCCACGCTGCCCTCCGGCCTCACGCTGTCCAGTTCGGGTTCGATCACCGGTAGCGTGGCTTCTACGGTGAAGCTGGGAAACTATCCATTCACCGTGCAGGTAACGGACACAAGCAACAACACCGCGACCGCACAGATGACTTTGCCCGTGGATGCTCCCACAGGATCGAATTGCAACAACATCACGACCGATGTAACTGGCACGACGACGCCGATGGTTCCTCTGACCGATCTTGGAACTGGGACTTATCAAGGCTTTGAAGGCGGCCTGTATCCCAATGGCAGCAACCTCATGCCCGCCAGTCATGATGCGGACGGAATGGCTTTCGCGAATGCCATTCAGCCGCTCGATGCCAATGGCAATCCCGATCCGCTGAATGGCAAAGAGGTGCTGATCGGGGTGGGCATGTCCACCGCACACACGGATTGGGATGGATTTATCTCGGCGGCCCAAGCCGACCCGACCGTCAATCCCAAGCTGGTCATTGTGAACCTGGCCATGAACGGAGTACTCGGATCGCGCTATGCCGATCCGAAAGATTCGGTATGGGCTTCCGACTTGAACTACCTGCTTCCCCAAGCGGGCGTGACAGCTAATCAAGTGGTGGCCGCATGGGTGGCAGAGTCAGATGCGCTCAGCAGCGGAACATTTCCCAGCGATATGTACCAATTGACGGGACAACTCGAAGGATTGGCGCAGAACCTTCACAATTATTTCCCCAATCTGAAGCTGGCATATTACTCGTCGCGCTACTACACGGGTTATTCGAACGGAATTCTGCATCCAGCCAACGATGAGCCTTATGCGTACGAGTCGGGATTTGCGGTAAAGAACATGATTGCGGCTCAACTCAACGGATCGCCGGCGCTCAACTACAACTCGGCGAATGGACCTGTGAAGGCACCCTGGTTGGCCTGGGGTGCGTATTACTGGGCGAACGGATTGCTCGCGCGCAGCGACGGCCTGGTCTTCAGTTGTCAGGACGCGAAGGCGGACGGCAACCATCCTTCGATCCCGAAAGGGAAGCAGAAGGACGCGCTGCAGATCCTGAACTTCTTCAAAACCGCGGATACCACCGCGCCGTGGTTCCTGGCTCCTCCGCAGTAGTCCCGCGGAAAGGGTAGTCTGCAATTCAAGCCGCCTGCGAAAGCTGGCGGCTTTTTTTGTGCGGTCTGCCAGGTGATGGATGGCGGCGTTTACGCAGCCGTCCTGATTTCCGAAACATCGGATTTGCAACGTGAGGCGGCCCGCATGATGAATGGGATGGTGGTCAGGCCTCCCATCACGGTAAGCGCGATGCCCGCCGCTTTTGACGAGTCTTTGCTGAGCGAGCGTGAAATCAACAGGCCAATACCAATTCCCAGGGCGACTCGAGTTGCGGCGAAAAGGCCGATCTCCGGCATAGTGAACTCCCGATCAGGCATGTCTTCTCCTCTTCCAGATTGCGTATGCGCGTAACAGTTTTGGATGTTTACCTCCGCCGGAGCGTGCAATCGCAAACACCACTTTCTTCCTTTACTCAGACGCTTTTAAAAGAAGCGCGATCCTCTCCCCCTTGATTTCGACACGAGTAATGCGCTTTCCGCGGCCAGCGGGCACAGTCGTCACCATCGTACGTCTGGCGGGGACATCGAGCGCTTGCACTCGGCACGACACAGAAACGGGCGTTCCGACCATTTCCAGATCCGAGTTCTGCAGGGCAAGGTCGGGATCCCCGACCTGGTGAATGACCAGCGCATTCCGCGAATCGGTAGTTTCGTGCCAGATTCGATACTGTCCTGGTTTCAAGGTCATGCCATCAATCTGCGTGGGTTGGTTGAGCCAGATATGACCCGATCTGCCGATCATGGTCCCCGGCCGGCTTACGGCGAATGCACCGGCCGCGCCGAGCATCAATCCAACGAGCGTGGCTGCAACTTTCGGGAATATTGAATTACTCCACATGGATGCGCCCTCCTTGAACTTGAAGTAGAAGGTTGAACTACCAGATTGAATCAAGCGCGGAATCGCACCATCGGCTAGAAAATGCTGCCTGTATTTTGCGCGTACTGTTTTTACTTTGCTATGAGCAGAATCACAGCCTGCGCGGGAGCGTTGGATTGAGGGATTTATTCTTGTCGAAAGGCTCTTCCGTCCAGCTGCAGAAATGGCCAATGCGGCACTTAGAAGGGTGGATGAAGCGATGATCTCCCCCGGCTCGATCTTATTCTCGGTCACCGATGGGCCGCTTCTGACGGGGAGTTAAAACGGTTCAACGTTCGTTTGTATATAGTTGAAAATAAACGACATATGTGAATTGATTTACACAGCAATATGGCTGTCGATCGACTCTGGATTCAGCGGATTAGAAGCGCTCTGCACCAGTCACGGTGCATCGATCGCAAAAAGGGGCTTGACTTTTGCCGCCGCCGGAACCGCCCGTATTGAGGTCGCTGATCAATCCAGCGTGCAACTGCGTGGGATGAAATGGTTTCTGGCAGGCCGGTTGCGTGGTTCTGCTGCTCCTACTGCGCCAGAAACCACGGCGTGGTGGTTTGGTCGGTTTTAAAAAAGTAGAGCAGCATGTTGGCGTCTTTCTCGCGGCCGTAGGGCACGGAAGGATGAGTTCCGTCGGATGCCATATCCTGGCAGGTCCAAACCAATCCGTCGCTGCGGGCCAGCAACCCGTTCGCCCAATCGTAGAGGGCCCAAGCCATCCAGGGAGCCATAACGGGTCCCTTCTTGGGGTCGTAGTTGAGGGAAGCCAGGCCCGCGAGTTGGTCCTGAATGCTCCACTTGACGGCAAATCCATTCTGGTACGCGAAGGGCTCGGGGTTGGCTGGGTGGGCGGTGCCGTTAGAATATCCGCCATAAAAACGAGTGCCAAAGTAGGCGAGCTTCATGTTGGGAAACTTGGAATGCAGGTTCTGAGCGATGGATTCGAGATTGGCCTGCGTCGCCTGCATGTTGCCAGGAAAGATTCCCTCAGTCGGGTCGCCATCATTGACCCAGGCGATCTGGACTTGGTCGGCAGTCAGGCCGCTTTGTGGCAGGAAATTCTGGAATACAGGATTCCAAACGGCATTATTGGGATCGGCCCACATTGCGGCGCTGGCCCGCGGTTGTGCTCCGGGTACAAAGACGACGGCGGGATTTTTTGTAGGATCGTTGTTGGCATCGTTCATGAAGGTCAGGAAAACGTCGAACGTGGCGGACATGCCGACCGACAAGACGCCGATTTTGCCATTGACAGGATCGACATTTCCGTTGGCGTCGAGCGGTTGAACGGTCTGGGCAATGGCAATACCGTCGGAAGTGTGGTCGGGTGGAGGAACATTGGTGCCCTTGGGATAAAGGCCACCTTGCTTGCCAAGGTATTTTCCTGTGCCGAGATCATTGATAGGAACACCCGGCGTGCCGGTTTGCCCCATGAGCCAAGTGATGTTCTGGCAGTGAGAGCCGGTCAGAGGGAGAACGTTGAGAGTCATGGGCAGGGTCGCAATGTTCGGGATCGAACTGGAATCCTGTACCTGGACAGTGAAGTTGTAAGTTCCTGCGGAAACATTCTTGGCGAGAGTGCCACTGATCGTTCCCGCGCTGGAAAGGGCGAGTCCGCCGGGCAGAGTCGAACCGGAGGGGAGAGAGAATGCGTAAGGCGGCGTTCCGCCGGCGGCGAGCAAAGTTGAAAGATAAGGGGCTTTGACCGTGCCCAATGGTAGCGTGGGAAAAGAAGTGATGGCCAATGCTGCCGCTGTGGTGGTGGTCGCTGACAGCGCTACGCCGTTGCTGGGCGCGACATCGTAGTTGAAGACGAGAACGTTTTTGTCGGTGCCGGCCGAGGTTCCGCGAGCGCTGACCTGTACCGAAAACGAAGCTCCGCCGTTGATCACCGTGGATCCGCTGAATCCACTTACCTGGAAAGGAGGATCGACGGTGATAGAGGAGAGAGTAACCTTGGCCGTCCCGTTATTGGTGACGGTTACGGTTTGCGAAGGGCTGGTTTGGCCCGCGGGATTCGAGCCGAAATCGAGCGAGGTTGCGCTGAGCACCGGAGACGCATTCACGGTTTGTCCTGTGCCGGTAAGAGAAATTACGTTGGGCGTGTTATTGACGTTGATGGTAAATGTCCCGGAGTAGCTTTGCGCCGCACCGGGCGCGAACCGGAGATCGTAAGAGGTTGACTCACCTGGAAGCAGGGTTTTCGGCGCCCAGCCTGAAAAGAACAAGAATTGCGGCACGGAAAGCGTGTAGCTGTTCACCGTAATCGCCGTCGATCCTGTGTTGGTCACGACGAAATCGCTGGACGAGCTTACCAACCCTACGGTCACAGTACCGAAATCTTTGCTGGTCGGTTTGATCGTGTAAGACGTTTGTGCGCTGGCAGCATGTGCCAGAAACAGCAGGCCGCTCAGAACCAGCGGCAGCAGGCATTTGCGGTCCACAATCGGCTTCATGTCTTCTCTTTATCAAAGCTCAGCCAGATAATAAAACGGTTACGATTCAATGGGATACGTATTTCCATCGAATTAAGGGAGAGAGCTTGTAAGACGGGTGATAGAAGAGCTTTTTCCAGACGCATCATTGTGGTGTCGGCCAGTGTGGGTGTCAAGATGAAGAAAACTGCACATCAGAACGACTCCAGAAGTTTGACTCCTACGGACAGGTGGCGGGAGTGGCGCTGAACCACGGGCAAGTATACGGAGAGGTTTGGAAGTATTGCATGAGTCCCCAGGGCGTACCGCTGACGAATTTATAAGCGCCGTCGTAGGGAGGAGTATCGGGATTACTGGAGCTGGGGTGCGTGCCGTCGGTGGCGAAATCCTGCTCCCCATTGCACGGCGAACTGAGCTGGCCATTACACCAGTTGAGGCCATCACTGCGCTTGGTGGTACCGTCCGCCCAAAGATAAGACGACCAGCCAACCCAGGCGCCGACGGAGGACTGCGGATTGGAGACGCTGTAGGAGAGATCTCCGGCTACCGGATCGACTGTGGAATTGTTCATCTGATTGATTTGCGCGGTGACGAGCCATTGTCCGGAGAAGCCGTATTCGTAGGCGTAAGGCTCAGGATTGAGGGTCGACACTGCGTAGCCGGCGTAGATGCGGCTGCTGAAGAAAATGAGCTTGAGGTTGGGATAGCGCGATTTGGCGGCCCGGACAATGGCTCCCATTTGCGACTCGTAGCGGCAAGCTTCGGTGGTGAAGTTCGCGGCGGATGCCTCGGTGGCGCAGTTCGTGGTGGAACTCAGGGAGTCATAGCCGCGGAGCCCGGGATCCGGGTTGGCATTCGTCATCCAGATGACCTGCACCTGAGATTCAGTCAGGCAGGGAGACGTGGTGGTTCCACAACCGGCAGGCACATTGGGTGCGGTGGTGGCGGTGGCGAGAACGGTGTCGCGGACGCGGTCGTATTGATTTTCGGCAGGCACCCCGGTTCCGCCGCAGATGGTGGGCAGGCCTTGGGCGAAAGTCCAGGGGCAGGCCGTGACCGCGCCGTGGGCGCCATTCTCGATTCCCAGATTGGTCTGGTTCACACCCGATCCCACAACAGCGGCATCGGTGATGAAACGCCCGAATTCAATCAAGGCGTTGGACATACCGATGCCGAGGAAAACGACAGTTCCGCTGGCACTGGGGTTGCCGTTCTGATCGAGAGGCGTGATCTGAGCGGCGAGGGCTTTGCCATCGAAGTCATGGCCGGATGGAACGGTATTGCTGTTGGCGCCGTAAAGTCCGCCAACGAATCCGAGATAGTTCTGGCCCGATTGCGTCATGTCGGAAAGTGGGACGGTTTCGGCAGAGGGTGAGACGGTCAAGGCTGCGGTAGCCGAGAATCCGTTATCAGTGGCGGTGATGGTGGCCTGGCCGGCGGAGAGGGCGGAGACGAGTCCAGGAGTGGCACTACTCACGGTGGCGACCGCGGGGTTGGAGGAAGTCCAGGCTGTCAGGCTGGTCACGGGCTTGCTGGATCCGTCGGTGTAATCAGCGACGGAGACGATCTGCAAAGTTGCTCCCGGCGAGAGTGAAGGATTGACAACCCCCAGGCTCAGGCCATTTTGGGGAGCGTTGCTGCTGATGTAGAGCAGGGTGAGGGCAGTCGATCCCTCGAAGGTGGCCTGAATATTCGGAGCGGGGGAGGCAGCGCTGACAGCGGTGGCGAGACCGGGATTGGCCTGTCCAGTGTTCTGAATTGTGGCTCTCGTGTTATCAGACGAGGACCAGGTTGCGAGGGAGGTAACCACGGCAGTGGAGCCATTCTGGAAGGTAGCGGTGGCGGTGAACTGCTGTGTGCCGCCGACCGGGATGGTGGGATTGGCCGGACCAATTGAAAGTCCGGCAATACTCAGGATAGTGAGAGTAGCGGTAGAAGATTTTCCCTGGTAGGTGGCGGTTACTGTGCAGGAACCGACGGCGATTCCGTTTACCAGACCAGCCGTGCTCGGGCTGAAGGTCGCCTTGGTCGTGTCGGAAGAACTCCAGGAAGTGGAAGCGGTGACGTCCTGACTGGAACCGTTACTGAATTGGCCAGTTGCTTTTAGCTGCTGGGTAACGCCCATACCCACGCTCGGGTTCGCCGGGGCGATCGTCAGCGCAGTGAGTGTCGGAGAAACCGATTGCGTGGAGGAAGAGCCCCCGCCGCAAGCGGTATAGACCGAAATCAGGCAAAGCAGTACGGCAAATGCGAGAGGGCGGTCGTATCGTGAACTACCCCACATAGATGCGCTCTTACACCACCTCAGCTAAGTAGTCATTATTAGGGCAGACAGCAGCCGCGGCCGGAATATGTAGGGCAGCGAGCGAACAGGTATTCAGACTTGACCTTCTCGGCAAACCCCGAATGCGGGAGAAAGTTTCGGAGGGAAAGGCTCGCGCGCCAACAATTGCGGGGAGCCAGCGGGGCTGGACTATTTCTTGAACCAGATGGTGTAGGGCGAGTTCAGGAAAAAGTCCATGAGCAGGCGGGCGATTTTCTGGCGTCCGCGGAAGTTGGGATGGGTGCCATCGTCGCCGAATTCGGAGCGATCCCAGGTAAGTCCATCGGAGCGCGGCGTGGTGCCATCTGCCCACAGGTACGGTCCCCATGCAATCCAGGGGGCAACGCCTTTTTTGTAATCGAGATCGCCAGCCCGACTATCGACTTTGCCGCCGCGCAATTGATCGATCTGCGCCTGGATGGCCCACTTGACGGAGAATCCGTATTCATAGGCGTAAGGTTCGGGATTGAGCGGTGTGGTTGCATATCCGGCGTAGGCGCGGCTTGAGATGAAAAGCATTTTCAGGTTGGGATAACGTTTGCGAGTGGCGCGGACGGTGTCGGCAAGATAGCGCTCGTACTCGTAGGCGTCGGCGTCGCTGGCGGGCAACGAAGTGTCCGGGCGAGGATCGGCGTTGAGCATCCAGATGACCTCGACCTGGTCTTCGGAGAGGCCCAGCGGTTTGAGGATTTCGTCGCGGACCCGGTCGTACTGGTTGGGAACGAAACCCGGCATGCGGCAGTTATGCTGACGGGGAGTATGGGTTGCGGGAGCCCAGGCGCATGCGGTCATATTACCGAGGGCTCCGTTCACGACGACCATGGAATCGTGATTGACGCGGCCACTGGCGGCGGCGAGATCCTTGAAGGTCTCGAACTCGATCATGGCGTTGCTCATGCCGATTCCGAGGAAGACGAATTTACCGCGAACCGGCTTGATCTGGTCGAGGAGGGCCAATCCGTCAATATTGTGTTCGGAAGGTACGACGTTGCTGCCGTTTTCGTAAAGGCCGCCTTCGAAGCCCTTGTACCTGCCGGTTCCGAGATCGTTGAGCGGTTTGGCAACGAAAGGTTGAGACCACGAATATACGGAGCCAAGAAGAAGGAAAAGAATGGCAAAGCGTCTTAAGATCGCTGGCAAACCAGCCTCCCCGGAATCGGCATGATCAATATCATCATGACGGTTAGATGCGATTGGAGCAAGGTGATAAAAGGTGCCCATCCTGCCGCAGAAGGCGCGGTGAGGATGGGCAGGGCGAGCGATGGGGGTTACTGATTTTGCAGCAAGATTGGTTTGTATCCGATGGCGACGGTCGATCCACTCATGGAACTGGTTTGACCGGCGAGATCGAGATAGTGAACATAACCGGATCCGGTAGGGATCTGGAAGTTGGAAGTCGTGCAGTGGCCGTTGCTGCAGGTTTGCGAGGTATCCCAGACAGCAAGCGCCTGATAGCCATTCGCCTTCGTCAGAGTGCACGTCCAAACGGTGCCTGAGGATGAACACGGCGCGGTGAGTGTGGCGTCGAGAATCCAGCTTTGCGTTTCGGCAAAGGCCTGCGAGATTTCACAGTCGAATCCATTGCCGCTAGGATCCGGAGTCGCGCATCCGGGGGTGCTGGTGGCGCTCCACATGGTTCCGGAGGTGTCCCAGCTGTACCAATAGAGGCGCTGCACATTGGAACTCCAGTGCAACAGCAGGGAACGCGACACGAAGCCGGACTGCTGATCGGGATCGGTAATGGGATTGTTCAATCCCCAACTGAACTCGGTGTCGAACAGGGGTTTCGAGGACTGGTTGTAGGTGGCGATGGATCCGGAGTCGATGGTGCTCACGATGCCCACAATGTTTTCGGGAACCGTTCCATCGTAGCCGTGGAAGGCGATGACGTCGACGTACTGTGCGCCGCCATCGGCGAAGAATCCGGAGAGCCAGGTGTTGATCAAAGCGCCCGCGTAGGTGGCTGCCGGAGTCACGATCATGGCGTTGGGATCGATCGCCTGATTGGTGCAGCCGGGGCCGACGCCTTTGATGATGCAGGCGGCATCGGCGGTCATACGAACCAACTGCGCGGTGGTGCCACGGAAGTAGTCGGTGTCGTTGGGCTCATTCCAGATTTCGTAATACTTGATATGAGCCGTCGTGCTGTTCACGCTGTGGGTGGCGATGGCGGTGACCCAATCCTTCCAATGCTGGTTGCTGCCGGTGCCGTCAGAATTCAAGTCGCCCGGCCAGTAGCACTGTCCCGGGCCGCCGCCCCACGAACTGGTGGAGTAGGCGCATCCGGGAGTTTGCGTGCACGGCGAAGAAGTGGACGGGCCGCATTGCGCCCAGACGGGGGTGCGCCCAAGATCATAGAGAACGTCGGCGCTGTTCTGTTGCGCCTCGGCGAGGCGCGTGTCGAGTACGGTCCAGTCATAGGCGCCTTGCGCGGTATTGAGGAATGGCCAGGTGGCATTGTCGGCGTCCCAGAGCCGCATGGCTCCCACCGGGACGCTGGGCCAAGGAGTGGAGGCGTGGTTCGCGTGCATGCCGAAGAAGGTCAGCGGCTCGCCGCTATTGACCGCTGAGCTGTCCACCACCAAAGTGAATGAGCCCGTGGCGGAATTCGCAGGAGAGGACGAGTCAGCAACGCGCACCACGAAGTTGTAAGGGCCGGACTGACTGGTCGTACCCGAGAGAATACCACCTGAACTGAGGGTGATTCCGCCGGGCAACTGTCCGGAGGAGAGAGTCCATGTATAGGGCGAAGTTCCACCGGTGGCAGAGAAGGTGGCGCCGTAGGGAACGCCGGTGATCGCGGTGGCCAGTGAATCGGTTGTGACTGCGAGCGGTACGGGGCCGGCGGCTGCAGGACGGACAGTGATGACCGCGCTGGCAGACTTGCTGGAATCGGCAACGCTGGTCACTGTCAGGTTCACGGTCGTTGCTTGCGTAACGGTGGGTGCGGTGAACATGCCGGATGAAGAGATTTTTCCGGCAGAAACGGACCAATTCACTGCAGTATTGCTGCTGTTGCTAACAGTGGCGGCAAATTGCTGTGTCCCAGAAGACGAGACGATCGCGCTCAGGGGAGTGACCGCCACGGCAATGGAGGAACTACTGGGATTGGGCGGAGCGGTGCCGGTGCCGCCTGCACATCCAAACAAAGACAGCAAGAGCATGAAGGTGAAAAGAACAGTTAAAACGTTCTGCGTGGACTGCGGATCATAGGTCTTGTCATACGCCCAGCTCAGGGGAAGATGCTCGCGTAACATGGCCGCCTCGTTTGTGCGCTGCTGTACCGCAGGCTGAATCTACGGGGCGAAAGCAGCCGAAGACAGGTGTCCAACGTCGCGTCAGGGCTGGTGCCCATCGGGACAGGTGAAGAAGTACGCGAGGGTCAATGGAGGCGAGACTTTCGTTTATGCGAAATGGCAATTGGTGACTTGCCGAATGGGCTCGCCAAGGATTTACGAGAATTGCCGGAAGGAGGTAGACTGTTGAGCAATCCGGGCATGGCCCAGTAGGCCGAAACCCTTATCCCTGGAGGGTTTTGGGCCAATGTCCCTTTGGTATCTGTTCCCAGTACCGAGCTTTCCATAGGATAGGCGTCGTACTCATTTGTACAAAGGATTCTTATGTGGACCCTGGGTTTTCCCCCAACCTGGATCCAACAGCGGCGCGCTGTGCTTTTTGCACGGAGCAGAGGT
Organism: Acidobacteriaceae bacterium; assembly: GCA_027452245.1. Taxonomy (GTDB): domain Bacteria; phylum Acidobacteriota; class Terriglobia; order Terriglobales; family Acidobacteriaceae; genus Sulfotelmatobacter. Next base: position 46,058 of record DAIDGW010000079.1, on the reverse strand, counting down.
ATGGCCGCTGTTGCCCTCGTACTTGCAGTCAGCGTTTCTGTTCGGGCCCAATTAACAGGCAACGGTTCCGGCACACCCTCCACCATCACCGTATCGATCAGTCCGACCACTGCGAGTCTGGAATCGCTGCAGACCCAGCAATTCACCGCGGTCGTAAAGAATACGACCAAGACCGGGGTAACCTGGAAAACGAGCAGCGGTTCGATCAGCAGCAGCGGACTGTACACGGCTCCGTGGGTCACGACGCAGACGAGCGCGACGGTGACCGCGACCAGCACTGCTGATAAGACGAAATCGGCAACTGCGACGGTAACGCTTTCTCCAATACCAGCGCTGGTAATCACGACGACAAGTTTGCCCAATACGCTGGTGGGAGGAGCCTATTCGGAGAATTTGCAGGCCACCGGCGGGACGCCTCCGTACACGTGGAAGATTACGAGCGGTGCTCTACCCGCCGGAATCAGCTTGACCTCGAGTGGCGGGATATCAGGATCGACCAAAGAGACGGGAGCGTTTACGTTTACCGCGCGCGCTGACGATTCCGGTAAGTTTCCCAAGAACGCGCACCAGACGTACACGATTAACGTCAATTTGAACCTGAGTTCCAGTTCCGTGCCAGCCAACTTTTTCGACATGCATATCGATCTGGCGACGACGCCGTGGCCGAGTTCGCCGACGGCAGGACAGCGCCTGTGGGATGCGGGCGTGAACTGGGCGCTGATCAACACTGCGCAAGGTGTCTACGACTGGACGACGCTCGACCAAAAATTGGCGGATGCGCAATCGCATAATGCCGATGTGCTCTACGATCTGGCGATGACGCCGGTGTGGGCGCAATGCGGACCGAATACCTCGTCACCGTGTACGCAGACGCCGGGATGTGCCGAAGACCAGGCGACTTGGGGAGGCGGTCCGGGAGAATGCTACTGGCCGGGCGATCTGAATGCCGATGGCACGGGAACGAACCAGCACTGGAAGGATTGGGTGACGGCAATTGCAACGCACAGCGTGAACAGCAGCACAGCACATATCAAATATTACGAGGTATGGAATGAGCCCAATGTGAATACCTTCTGGCGAGGGACGACGGCGCAGCTTGTGCGAATGGCGCAGGATGCGGCGTGCATCATCAAGGGAGTAGGCCCGAACTGCACGAATGCCCCCATTGACAAGACCGCGCTGATTCTATCGCCATCGCCTGCATTGGGCGGGGACGCAATCAACTCGTCGTTATCGGATTTCTTTTCGCAAGGCGGAGCGCAGTACACGGATGTAATCGCGTTCCATGGCTACAACGGACCCACCGCCGAGAAGATTCCGACGCTGGTCAGCACGGTACGCGATGGGGCGCAGACCACGTATGGATTGCTGGGCAAGCCGCTATTCGATACGGAGTTCAGCTGGGGCGAACACGTGACCTTCCCGGATCCGGACGAGAGGGCAGGATTTGTTGCCCGATCGTACCTGCTGCATTGGAGTTCGGGAGTGAGCCGCGTGTACTGGTATGCTTGGGAAGTTTCCGGAGTGATGTGGTCGCAGAACAGCACCACGGGTTGCACCACACCGGATTCGAGCGGTTCGGGATTCACTTGCACCAGCGGGCTGGCGCTGACGCAAGTGGAAAGCTGGCTTACGGGCCTGAACATGGCGCAGTCGTGTCAGGCGAGCGGTACTGTCTGGACATGTACCTTCACCAGCAGCAGCGGTTTGAAGGCATTAGCGGTGTGGGACACATCGCAAAGCTGCAGCAACGGGGTGTGCACGACGACGACGTACACCTTCCCGCCGGTGAGCCCGAATTACTATCATTACCTGGACCTGGAAGGGAACAGCCACACAATTTCAGGAAAAACGGTTCCGATCGGATACAAGCCGATTTTCCTGAAGAATCAATAACCGCAATTTACGAAAAAAGTTGAGGACGATGCTTTGCGGCATCGTCCTCTTTCTGTTCCAGCTTCTTTCCGCGGCCAGGGCGGCCGGGTTACGGTACCGTCAGAGTGATCTTCACGGGGTGCTGCAGCGGAGCGAACACGCCCTTGACGGTAAGCGTGTAGGTCCCGGGTGCGGTTGTACTGCCGACGGCGAGGTTCAGTTGCGAGGTACTGTTGGTGCTGCCATTCATCGTGACGCTACTCGGATTGGCGGTGCACGAAGTTCCTGCCGGTGCGCCCAGGCAGCTAAGGGTAACGGTCTGGTTGAATGCGGCGATCGGAGCGAGGACGATGCTGAGCTGGCCCGAGTTTCCAGGGGAAACCGTGATTGAGCTCGGAGAAGCCTTAATTGAGAAATCAGGACCCTGTCCGGACAGGGCAATGCTCTGCGGGCTGTTGGTAGCGTTATCGGTGTAAGTCAGCGTGGCTTTTGCCTGTCCATAGAAACTGGGCGTGAACACGACGCTGGTGGAGCAGGCCGCATCGACCCCCAACAACCCGGGCAGAGTTCCACAGGTGTTGGTCTGACTGAAGTTGTTGGCATTGGTTCCGCTGATGGCGATGCTGGTCAGATTGAGATCAACTCCGCCGGTGCTGGTAAGCTTCGCCGATAAAGGCTTGCTGCCCGTATTGATGGCAACATGGCCGAAGTTCATGGGTACTGTGGGAAGTGAAGCTGCCGGCGTGAGATGAACGGTACGGATGCGATTGTTGCCTTCGTCTGCGATGTAGAGGTTGTTGCCGGCATCGACCGTCACTCCGAAGTTGGCCAGAGTTGCCAAAGTTGCCGGGCCGCCGTCTCCGCCGAAACCGCCGAGAAGAGGTTTCAAGGGATTGCCGGCGACCGTCCCCCAGATCGTGGTAGTGGCGTTAACGCGCTGCACGACATTGTCGTTTCCGCCGGAGATGAACACGTTTCCGGAGGGATCGGTGGCGACATTCTGCGGATTCCACATACTGCCGTTAAGGGCGGGGCCGCCGTTGCCGCACAAGCAGGCCTTGCCGTCACCCATGAAATCGTTAATGATTCCGCTCGAATTGACGACACGGACGGAGAAGTTGTACTGGTCGGCGATGTAGACGTTGCCGTTGTTATCGGCGGCTACTCCGGAAGGGTGGTTCAAATAGGCTTGAGTGGCCGGACCGCCATTGCCTTTCTTGCCCAAGTTTCCAGTTCCGGCGAAGGTGGTAATGGTTTGCGTCGATCCGTTCACGAGGCGGATTCTGAAGGCGTAATAATCCGCAATGTAGAGATTGTCATTGGCGTCGATGGCGAGTCCCCAAGGCCAGGTGATCTGGGCGCCGGTAGCCGGACCACCGTCACCGCACTTGGCCGTGGTGGGAGAGCAGGAAACACCGTAGGTGCCGGCAACGGTTGTGATGGCATGTGTCGCGGCGTCGATGCGGCGCACGACAAGGTTCCCCGTATCGGAGAAGAAGACGTTGCCCTTGGAGTCGACGACGACGTACTGAGGTCCATACATAGTTGCGCTGGTAGCTGGCCCATTATCGCCACTGAAACCAGCGCTGCCGGTTCCGGCGATTGTCGTAATGACTCCGTTGGAAACTTCGCGAATGCGGTTGTTACCGGTATCGGCGATGTAGAGGTTGCCGGCAGAATCTTCCGCGACGCTATAGGGGCCGGCGAGGATGGCGCTTGCCGCCGGGCCAGCGTCTCCACCATTTCCGCCACCCGCCAGGGTTGAAATGGCTCCGGTGCTGGAGACGACGCGAACGCGCTGGTTGCCCGTGTCGGCGATGACAACGTTACCAGCATTGTCGAGGGAGACGCCGACGGGGAGATCGAGATTTGCGTAGACTGCCGCGCCGCCATCACCGGCGTAGCCTTGAACGCCGGTTCCAGCGAAGGCGTTGATGGTTCCCGAGGAGTTTACGACGCGGACGCGTTGATCGAATGTGTCGGCAATGTAAACGTCGCCAGAGCCATCGACCGCGAGACCCTGCGGGCGATACAAGTGAGCCAGTGTGGCGGGATGTCCGTCACCGCAACTGGTGGCGGAGTTAACGCAGTAGCCGCCATTTCCGGCAAAGGCATTGATGGTGCCGCCGGATACGATGCGAACTCGTTGATCGAGAGTGTCAGAGACATAAATGTTGCCGGCGGCATCGACGGCCACGCCTTCGGGATAGTTCAACTGAGCCGCGGTTGCAGCGCCTCCGTCACCACAAGGGCTGGACGGATTGCTGCAAGTTGCTCCGTTTCCCACCACGGTTGTGATGATGCAGCTGTTGCTTTGCCAGCAACTGGTGACGCCGGCGACCATGCGAATTCTGTTGTCGACCGCATCGGCGATATACAGGTTGCCGCTGCCGTCGAGCGCGACGGCTTCCGGCATATTTAGTAGGGCTGTCTTACCCGTGGCGTTTTGGCCATCACCGCAGGGGTTCGTCGAGATATCGCACTTCGTGCCGCTCCCGGCGACGGTGGTGATGGTGCCCGTTGTGGCATCAATGCGGCGCACGCGCGAAGAGCCATAGTCGGCAAAGTACATATTGCCCTGGCTGTCAAACGCGATGCCTGCCGGATTTCCAAGAACAGCGGCGCTGGCTTGGCCGCCATCGCCATTAAATCCGCCGTAACCCTGTCCCGAAAACACGGAGAGGCTGCCTGCGGCCGTCAGCTTGAAAATGTCGGTGGAGAGCGGAGCCGAGATGTAGGTGTTTCCCGAAGAGTCTCTGACTGCGGAAACCGGGCCGGGAAGGTCGGCCGACAGTGGCGCGGTTGGAGTCGGGCCTCCGCCAACGAACGTGCTGATGATATTTTGTGCATGCGCAGGGATGGAACCCAAGCTGATTCCCATCACGACGGCGATGGCAGTTAGCAGGCTAAGTACGCGGAACATTTTCACGAGCTGAACCTCCCACAGAATTTAGGCACGGGAAGGAAATGACCTGCGTAGCGCAGGCTATTCCAAAGTTGCATTACTGCAATGCATCATTTCCGGATAATTATTATTCGAGAAAGTCCGGTACAGGGGGAAACAAACGACACGAGGGAGGCTTTTACGATTATGCAAAATACCTGACCTGGCATCAAGATGAATAATCTTGCACACACTATCAGTCCCCAGAGAAGAAATAATATCCGGTAAAGCAAGCCCCGGAAGAATCGTTAGGTCCATTCTATGTAACATTTTCCAAGAACGAGACCGGACCTAAACTTCCTGCCGATGCATTAATGGTAAGCAAGCCAGCCTGGGCTGGAGTCGTGTAACTGACGCCGGCGAGTCCGGAGGCGCTGGTTACGGCGGTAGGGCTCGAGAAAATCCCGCCCGCGCCATTGTCTGTATAAGTCACGGTCACACCTGCGACAGGGTTCCCATACTGATCGGTAACCTTAACCGTCAGCGGACGGGACAGCAGAGTATTGGGCGGCGCCGATTGCTTGTTGCCGGAAGTGATGGCGATGGATGCCGCAGCGCCCGCGAGGGCATGCTCCTGAACCCGATTTCCAACCACGGCTCCAGCCGAGGGGGTAATCCCGGTGTAACCCGCTCTGGTTGGCAAGGTATAAGTTACCGTTGCTTTGCCAGTCGAGTCGGTCGTAACGGGGTTGGAACCAAAGATGCCGTGATTGGGGCTATCGGCAAACGTTACGGCAACTCCGGGGATGGCATTCCCGTATTGATCAGTGACCTTGTACACGACGGGATTCGTCAACATCGTTCCCACGATTCCTGATTGTGAGCCGCCGGAGACATAAGCGATTTTTGCCGGAGCGGCCGGCGTCACCGTCTCGGTGAAAGTTCCGGAAGCATAGCCAGTGCTGCCCGCGGTGATGGTAATCGTTGGTTGGGTGATCGTCGTGGGAAGCGTGTAAGTTGTACTGGCGTTTCCGTTGGTATCGGTCACGACGGTCGGAGTACCAAAGCTGCCGAGCCCGCTGAAGGTGACACTTACTCCAGATAGCGGACTGCCGGTATAAGGATTGGTTACCTGGATCGAAAGTGGAATGGGCAATGTGCTGCCCGCAGTGCCCGTCTGATTGCTTCCCGATGTGGCAGCGATGACCGGCATCAGGCCGTACACGACCAGTTGGGTCTGGGTTCCGACAAAGACTTTCCCGTTGGCCACCGTGGGGACGACGAAATGGGCGGTCATACCCAGGGTGTCACGGGTGCCGGACTGGGCGGTGTTGTAGATTTCCACCATCTTTGTTGCGTCAAAAGCGGAGAGTTGGCGGGCCGTATTGCCATCATTGCGCACCAGCCACATAATGCCGTTCGTGTTGCCATTGGCGGAGAGGGTAGGGCCGCCGACGGGAATGATCTGTCCGGTTGCAGATCCGGTAGCGACCAAGGTGCCGTCTTGTTGGAGTGAGTAAGAAACTGCGGGGGCATGGTCGGGAGCGAAATACACAGTATCGTTCCAAAATGCGGGAGTAGCGTCCACCTCGTTTACAACGGTTTGCATCCACTGAATAACATTATTGGTGGTGCTGCTATAGTGACCCATGTCGGTGGGATTTACGACGTAGATGGTTCCAGTCTTACCAGCGCCAATTACAACGCTGGAATACATTCCATCGAGATTGCTCACAACCACGGCGCCGCCGGATCCGAGGTCAAGGTCGTTGGCCGCCATATTGGCCTGGTCATACGGTGTGAAGTAGTCGGTTACATCCAGGGTCGTGGGATCCAATTTCAGGAAGGTGTCGCCGTAATCCGATCCGCCATTATTTACATCAAAGGTGCCGTTTGCACTGATGAAGAAGACGTTGCCGGTGGCATCGGCGGCGATTCCCGCGCCAGCCTGCCACACGGAAGAACCGCGGGTCTGATTGGGCGAAGTATTGTAAATGGCAAGCTGGGTGAGGGTAGCGGCGTCGTAGGCGAAAACCCAACCATGGGTGTTATCACAACCGTTCGATCCGAAGGCGATGTAAACGGTTGCGTTGCTGAGAAGCAATCCGGGACGCTGGCAGCCCTTAGCCGTGTCGAAGGTGAGCGTGCCGTGCAGGGTCGGGATGGAGCCGGTGATTTGGACGGGCCCCCCGAACTTTTCCGCACCGGTGGTGATGTCGATCGCGTGCAGTCGGTGGACGTAATTCGTGGTTCCGTTCACTACCTCTTTTGTCTTCACATCAACGTACAAAGTGTTGGTGGTGGGATCGATGACGGGGGTGCCCTGAATACCCATCTCGGTATAGCCATTGACCTTTGCGCATCCCTGTTCAGAGATAGGAACTGTGGTGACATTACCCGATGGATTAATAAAACTAACCTGCCACAGGGGAGCGCCAGTCAGGTTATCTGCGTCGAAGGCATAGAGACTGTCGTGCTGCGTGGCCACGTAGACTACATTGTGCGACACTCCGCCGATGGAAATGTTGGGCATATACAAGGGCTGGGCCACGACATAGCCGTCGACGTTGTAAGATCCAAGCTTGGCGAATGTAGCGATATTTACGTTGCTGGGATTCAGGTAGGTTTCGGCATCGTTGAGTCCGGTCCTGCCGTTGTCGTAGCGGCTCGTAGTTACACTGGTCTGCCCATAAAGTGAACTGGGGCAACTAGTGAGGCCGACAAGCGCTAGAACACACAGGTTCAAAAATCTAGATGAGACGTTCATTTGAACTACCTGCCTGCGGAACTCGATTTTGGTGCCTGATAGCCTGACGGGACTGGGTGAGCCAAAAAACTGAAGACGAACCTGAAACGTGATCCGTCGGCGTCCTGGAACTTAGTGCCCCCACCACACCGTCCCGGTGGCGGAGAGTTGGTTCTTCCAAACGCCGCAAAGGTTGCAAGCAATCCATATTCATCAATTACTGCCCCGTTCCCGATAGTCTTACTCCCTGCGGGCTCGTGGAGGCGCTGTCGACTACCTTGATGGTGGCTGTCCGGGTGCCTTTTGCCCTCGGTGTGAACGTCACAGTAATTGTGCAGGTTCCACCGGCAACAAGAGACGACGGGCAGGTATTGGCCTGCGAATAATCCGCTCGATCATTGCCCACAATGCTGATACTCGAGATCGTAAGTGCGACCGCCTGGTTATTCGTCAAGACGGTCGAAACAGGGCTGCTGGAGCTGCCGACGCTGACGGTCCCGAAATTCAGCTGACCGGGAGCGAAAGTGACCGGATTGATGCCCCTGCCCTTGACGGAGATGGATTGCGGGCTATTGGCGGCACTATCAGTGATGGTGACGCTCCCCGATACAATGCCGAGCGCCGTTGGCGTAAAGCTGATCATGATCCTGCAGGATGCGCCCGCTGCGATGGAGGTTCCGCAGGTATTTGTCTCGCTGAATGGCGCCACTGCCGAGATACTGATGTTTGTAAGAGGCACGCTCTGGTTATTTGTGAGAGTGACAGCCGGAGCGGCGGAGGTCGTATGAATTACGACATTGCCGAAGTTGAGGCTGGAAGTAGAAAGGGTTACGGCGGTGATACCGGTGCCTGTGAGGGCGATCGACTGAGGGCTGTTATTCGCATCGTCGGTGACACTCAGTGTCGCGGACTGCGAACCCATAGTGGCGGGCGAAAAAGTTACTGTGATTTGACAACTGGAACCCGACGCAAGACTGCCAGCGCAGTTATTGGTTTGCGAAAAGTCGCCGGGATTGGCGCCGGTGAAGCCGATGTTGCTGATGGTTAATGTCGTGCTGCCGTTGTTGACCAGGGTTGCGGTCTGTGCTGCATTACTCCCCACGGCGACCGATCCGAAGGAAAGTCCGGAAGCAGGCAGCAGACTTACCCCGCCGCAGCCGGGCAGTTGGAAGTTAGCGATGCGGGTTTGCCAATCGTGTTGCGTGCCCGTCTGATTCTGGCTGAAATATTCGTCGACATACCAGAAGGTGCAGCCATCGACCGGGTCTACGGTCATGCTCGTGTAATCGCCCCAGTTGCTGGCGTTTTCCTCGTCGCCGGTTCCGGCGAAGATAGAAAATTCGCTGGGTGGCGTCGGATTGGTCAAGCTCCACCACGAGGCGCGGATACTGGGATGAGTGGAACTGCTCGAGACGCTATAACCGACCGTGGCTTCGCCGCTGCTATCCTGCGCGATACTTGGCATGAAGCGGTAGAGAACGTTGTCCGGATTGACGGTGCCATCCTGATAGACAGTCGGTGTGCCGGGCCCGCGGAGTTCATACCAGCGAATTCCAGTTTGCTTGCTGGTACCGGGCTGGATGGTATGGCTGAACAAGAAGGATTCGTAGGAGCCGAAGTTTCGGTAATCCAGCCGCGGCATGAAGCGGTCGCCTACCGAATCAATGTGCTTGCCCGTAGTGGCGGTCGAAGGCTCAGGAACGCAAATGGTATTCGCGATCTGAGTCGGTTGGTAGCAGCCGGGTGTGTACGGAGCGACGCTAGGAGTGCTCTGAGTAAATGTTGAGTTCGCGGGATTCGACCAATCAACATGGAAATCCCAAAGGTTGAAAGTATCCGAGGTGGTAGTGACTCCGTCGTTGGCCGGGTTTTCAATACTTACGAAAAATTCATCCCGGCCTGTAGGAGGCGGAGTCGTGCCGTTGACGTCCGCGGGAATGAGGCTATGCCCAAGCTCGAGAGAACCGTTTATGGTTGTGGGCTGCTTAAAACACTGGGGACTGTCGGGGGTGGCCCCGATCAGCATGTCGGTGCGGTCCAAAGCGCAAGCGACGACTCCTACTTCCTGGTAGTTATTGCTGGGATCTTCCAGATCCATTGAAAGGTAATATCCATCCGCCCAGGTGCCAAGCTTCGGCCAATCAGGGAAATAAAATTTCCCTTGTGAGTTTTGGCCGATGATGGAGTTCATGTTGAAGGCGTAGGCATACCAGGCAAGAGTGCTGGAAGTCAGGTCGTCCGTGTTGGAGACGGCAATGCAGTAATAATTCACGCCGTTCGAGACATCATGTCCAGCAACTACCCAACGGGATGCCAAGCGATCGAAGAGAATCACGCCATCGCCGCTAATGTTGTAACAACCGGACAAGCCTGCGTTTTTCCATGGAGTGATGCCCGACTGTGGTGTGGACCAGACAGGAGCAAACGTCACCTTGTCGTATCCCTGGTAGGCGACGTTCACCCATTCCATAAACTGCCTGGTACCAATCGAGCCATTCGGGTCAATGTCGAAGCCCGGTTTACTGATTTGTGACGCGTCGATGCCTTCGAACGTGGTGGGAGTTTGGGCAACGGAAATGGAGGCAGATAATGCCAGCAGGATCAGTATGGATGTGGCCCACTTCATCATTCGGCGGAGCTCCCGGGATCAGGTAATCGGGGGAATTAGAGGGAGGATCGAACCAGCCCTTGTCGGGCGGCTTGTTATGCCAACCACTACAATGAGGAGCATCATAGCAGATTCTCTCGTACTGCACAGCAGAAATCGGGACATTCAAGGCCTATTTTTCGATGGTGCAAGATCTTGCAGTATGCAAAAACGTGCAGCGTTTTGCTGAAACTTCATGCGGCCGAGCTATTGCCTGAGTCCAGTCCCATAGAGGCAAGTTCGGGCCCAGAGGAGGCCTGCACCACACGTGCGCGAAAGACGCGCTCGGGGCAGACGATCTCAAGCAGCGGCGTGGTGAGGAAAGTGGTCACCAATGCCATCAGCACCATCATGGAAAAAAGCGCGGGAGAGATGACTTTTATATCCAAGCCAATATCGAGGATGACAAGAGCCATCAAGCCGCGGGTATTCATGAGAGCGCCCAGTCCTGCGGACTCGCGAACGGACATGCCGCTCAGCACTCCCGCAGCCATGGAGCCGCCCAGCTTGCCAAGAATGGCGCATCCGATAATCAGTCCGCAGAAGATCCACATCTCTCTGCCGTTGACCAGGCCAATGTTGGTGCGCAGTCCAGTAAATGCGAAAAACAGCGGCAGTAGTAAGGTGACGGTCACGGTCTCACACCGGTCCACGATATAGCGGATAAATTTGTGGTCCTTCGGCATCAAGGCGCCCATCAGAAACGCACCGAACAGGAGATGCAGTCCCAGCCACTGGGTGGCGAGAGCTGCAACGAGAACCAGAAACAGGAGCAAGGCGCGCATGCTCTCGCTTAATTCTCCGCGCTGTGAGTACAAGCGCTCGAAATTCTGTAGCAACGGACGAAGAACATAGACGCCGACGAGTCCGATACCCAGGAGTCCGGCGAAGGTCATCCAGAGAGGCTTGCTTTCGTGCGCGGCATGGATCAGCGCGACGATGTAGGCCAGAATGCACCAGCCCGTGATGTCATCAACCGCCGCACAGGCAATCGACACGGTCCCCAAAGGAGTGCTGAGCAGGTCGCGGTCATTCAGGATGCGCGCCAGAACAGGGAACGCGGTGACGCTCATTGCCGCGCCCATAAACAAAGCAAAGCTGGTGAAGCTGACCGAAGAATCTGAAAGTTTCGGATAGAGATACAGTGAGAGCAGTCCAGCCAGAACGAAGGGCGCCGTGATGCTGACATGACTGATCAGGACGGCGGCATGGCCGTGTGACTTGAGCTCCTTGGGATTGATCCCCAGACCAACCAGGAACATGAAGATGATGATGCCGATCTGGCTCAGCGCACTGAGGAAGCCAAGGCTGGTGGCCGGGAAGAGATAGTTGGATATTCCGGGCGACATCCAGCCGAGAAACGAAGGTCCCAGCAGAATGCCGGCGAACATCTCACCCACGACGCGCGGTTGGTGAATCCAGCGAAACACCATGCCCACGATGCGGCAGATTGCGAGGATGACCGCGATCTGCAAGACCAGCACGAAAAGATTGGGCATGATGGGATTGCTGTATGGCGTGGCCGGCGTACCTGGAGCGGCCTGCGCAAACGGAGCCGGCGGGGCCGAAACAGGAGCGGTTAGCGAGTTACCCCATCGCAACATGCCGACCAGGGCAAGAATGGGGATGCCGACGAGAAGAACGTAGGCGACAACGAAATTTCGACTCGTCTTCGACATATCGCGTTGCGTGCTGCGGGCAATTTACGGCACGTTGGCAAGAAGCTATCGGAAAAACAACGGCAGTGAGTCGGGATCGACTTCACTGCCGGTCGAAATTGAGAGTGCTGCCTAGACTTCCACGGGCCGGAAAGCGTTGGCTGTGAGATCGCCCAACAGCTTGTGCCACGGATGTTTCGGGTTTTGCTCGACGTCCGCCACCATCTTCTTCATTTTTTCGAGCACCGGCGGCGCGGCATCGTCATAGACGTCGCCCTGCAGAAGCTTCAAGACGTCCAGGCGGTACCGAGGATCGCTGATGAAGTAGGTGAACAGAACGTTAAGCCGGTAATAAACGGTGATGAACTCGTACCAGTTTTTGGTGCCGAGACGCAGTGTGTTTTCGTAGTTGGCAAAGCTGGCGCGCGAGAAATCATTTTTCTCGAGAGCCGCGAGAATGTCCTTGTGGCCGAAACGTGAGCTGTTCAGCGCAATGCTGACACCCGTCGAGAAAATGGGATCGACGAAACGTCCGGCATCGCCGACCATCATCCAGCTATCGCCACAGAGCTGTTTCATGGCGTAGCTGTAATCGCCTTCGTCCTTGAACGGACGAATGCGGTTGGATTTACGAAGTGTTTCCTCGATCATGGGGCGGCTCCCGACAGATTCCCAGAAAAACTTCTCGCGGTCAGCCTTCGATTTCGCGAAGTTCTTCTTCTGCGTAACCACGCCGATGCTGGTCACAGAATCACTAATTGGAATCTGCCAGATCCATGTGTTCGAGATCGGCAGGAAATGGATGTAGATGTAATCTAGATTGGTGTCGCGCTTGGCAAATACCTTGCGATCATAACCATCGAACCAGGAGTGGATGGCGTACTGATCGAAAACCGTATCCTGAACTTTGAGCTTCAGTTGGTTTCCGAGGAAAGTATTGCGCCCGCTGGCATCGACGACCATTTTGCAGCTGACGCTCATTTCCCTGGAGCCCATAGTGAATCGCACAAGCGGGTGTTTGGACCCGAAGTCGACCAAAGCGACCTTAACGCCATCGTAAACCGTCGCGCCGAGTTTAACCGCATGCTGCAGAAGCATCAGGTCGAACTTGCCGCGATCCACGTGATAGGTATAAGTCTTGTCGATTCCGGCCTGCGGGCGTTCTTCGAAGCGGATGTCCACGTTGCAATCAGGAGCGAGTCCCTCCAGATCGTGGACGTAGGGCATTTTGTTATCGTCGGTCGTCCAGACTGCCCCGAACTTATGAGGGAATTTTGCTGCTTCCATTTGCCCGAGGAAGTCGAGATCCTTGAACACGCGGGTGGACGAAGGAACTAACGACTCACCCACGTGCGGCCGCGGGAAAAGTTCACGCTCGAATACAACGCAACTCACGCCGGCCTTGGCAAGATAGCAGGCCATGGACGATCCGGCGGGACCGCCGCCGATAATAGCTACATCAAAATCCGGATTGCTGATAACCAATGTTTCCTCCCTGAAATGGTTAAGTACGCCACCTAGATGGTGGCAGCTTCCTTGAATGCGTCGACGGTCATGTCGCCCAGAAGCTTGTGCCACGGATGCTTTTCGTTCTGTTCGACTTCAGAAACCATCTTCTTCATCTTCTGAAGTACCGGCGGCGCGGCATCGTCGTAAACGTCGCCCTGCAGCAGTTTGAGAACATCCAGGCGATAACGCGGATCACCGACGAAGTAGGTGAAGAGAACATTCAGCCGGTAATACACGGAAATGAACTCGTACCAGTTCTTGGTACCGAGGCGGATCTTGTTCTCGAATTCGGCGAAGCTGGCGCGTGACACGTCACCCTTTTCCAGGGCGGCAATGATGTTGTTGTGGGCGAAACGCGAGCTGTTGAGCGCGATGCTCACGCCGGTGGAGAAGATGGGGTCGACGAAACGGCCGGCATCCCCGACCATCATCCAGCCGTCGCCGGTGACCTGCTTCATGGCATAGCTGTAGTCGCCTTCGTCTTTGAACGGATGCATCTGGTCGGCTTTTTCTAAAGCGTCGCGCAGCGCCGGACGAGTGCCGACGGCGTTCCAGAAGAACTCCTCGCGCTCCTGCTTGGACTTGGCGAAGTTTCGCTTTTGGGTGACAACGCCGATGCTGGTGATGGTTTCACTAATAGGAATCTGCCAGATCCATGTATTCGAAATCGGCAGGAAGTGAATGAAGATGAAATCACGATGCTCGTTCTTCTTGGCGAAGACTTTGCGATCGTAGTTGTCGAACCAAGTGTGAATGGCGTACTGATCGAAAACCGGATCTTTAATCTTGAGCTTCAGTTGGTTACCAAGGAAAGTATTGCGACCGCTGGCATCGACGATCATCCTTGCATTCACGCCCAGTTCACGCCCGGAGCGGCCCACCTTGAAGCGCACTTCCGGATTCTCTTGTGAAAAATCCACGGAGTTCACGCGGACGCCCTCGTAAACCGAAGCGCCAAGCTTGTTGGCGTGATGCAGCAACATCAGATCGAATTTGCTGCGATCTACGTGGTAGGTGTACTCGCGGTCCACGCCTTCCTGCACGCGCTCATTGAAGCGAATATCGACGTGAGACTCAGGGGCGATGCACTCGCCTTTGCCGTTATCAAATCCGCCTTTGAAATCCATGTCATAAGCGCCGCGATCTTCGGCGGTCCAGGCCGCCCCAAATTTGTGCGGGAACCTCGCTTCTTCCATCTGGTCGAGGAAATTCAGGTCACGAAACACCCTCATCGCGGAGGGCACAAGAGACTCACCCACGTGCGGACGGGGAAAAAGTTCGCGCTCGAGCACAACGCAATTCACGCCGGCTTTCGCTAAATATGCGCCCATCGAACTGCCAGCGGGCCCGCCACCAATAATAGCTACATCAAAATCTGGCTTTGTGGAAACCAAGTTCCTGCTCCTTGAGTAAGTTAATGGGGTGATGCGACTTCAAGTTTTCGGGGGGATACCGCCAATGACGGAACGAAATGTCTGTGCACCTAATATGCGGTCTCTGCAACTTGCTGTCAAGAGACCTTAGACTCTAGTCGCGGGTTTCAGAGCGAGTGTTTTCTTGTGGTTACGTATAGGTTACCTTCAATTTTCCTACAGAGACAACGATTTAAGAGCGGCGGCTTTGAAACGCCTGAATCATGGCTTTCACCACCGGTTTTGGCCGCAAGTCCTCATCGAAGGGAAGCGGCCGAATGGGAAGTCCGTCGCTGCGGGATTGGTGCTCCTGCAGCCAGCTGTCCCCATCGTAGAGGCCCCATGTGAGCACAGCTTCCACGGCTGAATTCTGGAGAACTGCGTCCAAATAACGGCGATAGGTATCGGCGACGGCCCGGTCTCTGTCTGCAATATTGGCGGGGAGATCTTTATCCCGCACATCGAGCTCGGTGATATAGATCTGCAGGCCCATCTTTTGGATTTCATCCAGGAATCCGGCCAGCTTCGTGCCGTTCCACTGCGGTCCGATATGCGACTGAATTCCCATGGCGCCGATCGGCACATCCTTCTTTTTTAAATGCTCGATCATGTGCAGGATGGCATTGCGCTTTCGGTCCTGATCGGGAGAATCACCTTCGATGCCAAAATCGTTGTAAGTGAGGATAGCCTTGGGGTCTGCTTCGGCGGCTGTTCGAAACGCCAATTCAATGTAATCAGGGCCGAGGAGGTCGAGCCAGACCGTCTGGCGCAGGGAATTGGGCTGGTCCGAATGCTGATCGATGGCTTCGTTCACGACGTCCCAGGATTGCATCTGGCCCGCATAGCGGGAAACCAGCGTGCGCACGTGATTAACCAGGACCTTTTCGGCTTGCTCGCGCGGAACTGCGCTGACCCATTCAGGAGTGGCGTTGCCGTAGACGAGCGCATGCCCACGAATCTTGATGTCGTGATTGCGGGCAAACCCGCTCACGCGATCGGCGACGGAAAAATCAAATTGCCCGCGCTCCCGTTCGGTTTTACGCATGTAAACCGGCACGGTGATGATCGAGGTTTGCTCGGCATAGAGACGAAGCAGATCGGGATTGCGAAAATCCTGCGGAAACAGCGGCGATCCGTAAAGCAATCCGGCCTGGGCTGCGGCCGCTTTCAGGGTCTCATCCGCGCTGGCCAGGAGCAACGGAGAAAAAGCTGTTCCAGCCGCGGATGCCACTGCACAACCTTGAAGGAACTCACGTCGATTGATCATCGGTCTGGAAATTAGACATGATGCTTCCAGACCGGTCAATAGCGGTTTTGTGGATTTACGATCAGCGTCTAGTTGCAGTTGATCATATTCTGGGTAACGCCCTCGAGGCTAATCGCGGTATTGCCGAGCAGCGCCGCGCTCCAGAATTTGGAGTGATGCTTGCGCAGGAAGTATGCGGTGGCGAGGGCGCCCGCGCTCTTCACTGAAGCCACGGCATACGCGCGTCCCGCGGTCGGGTGAACCCCATAAAGGTAAGCCGACTGAACTTCCATGTTGCAAACGCCCTTTTTCCCGCCCAGCCAGTTCTGCGTAGCGAACATGGTCGTGAACGAGTCGGCGAAGGTGCTGCCGGTCGAGATGACTGCCAGCGCGAGAAACTTCTTATCGACGATTTTGTGTTCGGGAGTCGACTGCTGCAGCTGAATGCTCGGAGCGACTGCGGAGATCATCGCCGGGTCCAGTTCCATGCGCGTGCGAATCGAGCTGCTGGGCGCGTCCGGCAATTCGCCGGCGAAGCAGGTGGCGGCCAAAACGAGGACGATAACGCTGTAACGGAGGATAGAGGACATGAGTGGGGCTCTCCTGACGAACTGATTTCCCGTTGAAAGCTGCGGCTGCTCCGAGCTGCTGCCGCTTTGGGGTTGTTTGTTGTTCGTCATGGGTCGAGATTACGTTCGTCCATGAACTTGCACAATCGCAAGACAGTAATGGAAGTTCGTACCCACGGGGTAATCACCACTTCGTGCCATAGACGGCATTGGCGCGAAATTCGCAGTTTTCCTGTGCAATCGTATAACTTGCTTGAATACAGTGACTTAGGGGAGAGCGAATTTCTCTCGTTCGAGGGTGTGCGAGATCACAGCGAAGATGCAGGTGTTTGCGCAGACTATTGCATTGGCTTTGCCAATAGATTGCTCCGCATGCAGCTTTGCGGGCGCTGAAGAAAGGGGCCACATGAAGCGCATTCATTTTGGAGTCTTCGCGGTGGTATTGCTGGCGATAGTCGCATTTCTTCTCTTGTTTTCGATTCATCCCCGTCTGCAATTGACGGAAAATGCGACGCCGGCGCCTCAGGCAGCAGCGGTTATGCCTGTCGGAAAGGTTGTGCAGATCAAGCCTCCTTTGGGATTGCCGCCTGTTCCCATACCGGCGGACAATCCCCCCACAGCAGAAACGATCGCGCTGGGGCGCAAGTTGTATTACGATCCGATTCTTTCGGCGGATGGGACGATTTCCTGCGCGTCGTGCCATTCTCCTGACACCGGCTTCACCGACAGGCATCCCGTCTCTCTGGGTGTCGGCGGAAAGAAGGGAACCCGGCACTCGCCTACCGTAATTAACTCGGCATACAACGACCTGCAATTCTGGGATGGCCGGGCTCCCAGCCTGGAGGAGCAGGCGAAAGGGCCCATTGCGAATCCAGTGGAAATGGCAACGACCCACGCCGATGCCGTGAAGCGCCTGCAGGCAAACCCGGCCTATGTTGCGGAGTTCAGGCAAGCGTGGGGTACCGATCAGATCACCATCGATCTCGTTGTGAAATCGATCGGGTCCTTCGAACGCACAGTAGTGAGCGGCGATTCACCGTTTGACCGGTTTTATTACGGGCACGACCGGAAGGCGCTCTCGGCATCCGCGCAGCGTGGACTCAAGTTGTTCATGGACCCGAAAAAGGGAAACTGCGAGGTGTGTCACACCATCGGTAAACACTACGCCCTGTTTACCGATAACAAGTTTCACAACCTGGGAGTCGGCGCCGATGTTGACGGAAACTTAAACGACCTGGGACGCTTCACGCAGACCAAGAACGAGGCCGACACCGGCGCTTTCAAAACTCCGACTCTGCGCAACGTGGCCCAGCGTGCGCCTTATATGCACGACGGAAGTTTCCCGACCCTGCAAGATGCTCTGGCGCACTACATCGGAGGAGGCAACCAGAACCCGCACCTGGATAAAGAGATGCACGCGCTGGATTTCCTGACTTTTGATGAGCGCGACGATCTTCTTGCTTTTCTCGAATCGCTCACGGGCCCGCAGCGCGATAATCTTGGGCCTCCGGCAGGAAACAAGAACACAGCTGGCGGAGAGTGATAAGAAAAGAGGCATCTTCCCAGGGAGAATGCCCAGATCCGGTAGCGGACCGTTCTTACGTACGAGCCGAGTTGATCATCATCAGAGCAAACAGCAGCGGCAGATAAATCACCGACGCCTGCAGCACCTGACGAGCGTATTTCTTGGATTTAGCACTGGTGAGCGGCATATTCAGGCATGCCAACCGGACTCCGAAATAAAGCATGCCGAAGCCGAGCAGGATCGCTCCTACCAGATAAATCTTGCCCGCCATTCCCAGGAAACTCGGCAGCACGCTGATGGGAATCAGCGCGATGGAATAGGCAAGGATGCGGTGCGCCGTGGAACGTCCGTCTTCTTCTACAACGGGTAACATGCGGACCCCGCCGCTGGCATAGTCTTCGCGATAAAGCCACGCGATGGAGAAGAAGTGTGGAAACTGCCAGACAAAAAGAATTGCGAACAGGATCAGCGTTCCCCATTCGAGTTGCCCACGCGCCGCCGTCCATCCCAGAACGCCGGGCATTGCTCCCGGAAAGGCTCCGACGAAAGTGCAGATGGGCGAAACCCGCTTCAACGGAGTATATGCGGCTAAATAAATAACAGATGTGAGGAAGGTGAGAAGGCCGGTCAGCGGATTGGTGAAAATCGCCAGATACAACGAGCCGCCCACTGCTGTAACGAGTCCGACTACCATTGCATGCAAGACGCTCATGCGACTGGCCGGTAGCGGACGCTGCGAAGTGCGTCGCATGTTCTTATCGACATCCTGCTCCATCACTTCGTTCAAGGCGGCTGTCCCGCTGGATACCAGGCCAATGCCCAGCAGGGCGTGGAACAGTCCCCAGTTCAACCAGCCCGAACCGGCGCGCTGCATTCCAAAAAAGTATCCGCACCAAGCTGTCATGATGATGAGAGTCGTGACTCTCAATTTGGTCAATTCGGCGTAGTCGCGCAGCAGGGAGCTGACGCTTGTATACGTATGTTCTGTCTTCATTAAGTGAACCGCGTTTCTAACTGCGAGACGTCAGCACCGAGGTCCGGCATACGCCGATTCTGCTGACTCGAACATTCCGGCACCCACTGGCCGAAATGCAGCCGAGGACTGCATAGCTATTCCGAGAACATCACAGTCAAGCAAAACTGGACCGTACTCGGATGATAACTCAAACCGCGACTCAATTGCTGCCACCCGCACCACTTGCTATTGTTTCGGGCGGATCGAAATAACATTGATGCCACAATGCCGCGTCGGAAAGACTCCCGGCTTTCCATTGTTTCAGGCTGTCAAACGTGGCTGCAATCATGCCGCCGTCTGCGGAATCGAAGATCACTACGACTCCCGCGAGTTCCGGCGACTTCTCGGAGATTTCTGCATACGCCTTGTCCAGGACTGACTTGGCGAATGCCAAGCGTGCCTGTTCCCCAGGATCCTTGGCGGCGTCATCAACCTTCTGAACGGAAACAATTCTTACATTCTTGCCGCGCAGCGGCGCCCAGTCGCCGGGGAAAGGTGCCGTCTCTTCGCTGTTTACCTTGAATAGCTCACTGGCCGCAGGTCCCGGCCCGAGGCCGCTGTTTTCAGCATCGGGAATACCTTCCGGCATTTCCACACTGTCGCGCCAGATCCAACCGCGCGAAAGACCCGAAATGCGGACGTGTACCCAGTCCGGCTTGAAATCCAGCAGTTCGAATTCATCGTGCTCGCTGGCCATAAACAGCGTTTTTGCGTTCAAACTTGGCGAACTCACCACTGGGGTTCCTGATTTCCGCACCGCGACAAGATTCTTCGGGTGCGCCTGATTGCGAAGTACTTCTTCCAGACTTTCTGCTTCCGCCAACAAACCGGAAGGCGGCTCAACGTCAGGTGCCGCAGCTTTCGGCAAGATCGAAACAGATGCTTCCGATTTCCGGAGCTTAGTTGCAACAGATGCGGAAAAGGTTCCGCCATTTTCCGGGATGCGAGGCATGGGAGCGGTAGCCAGGGTCGCCTCAGAGGAATTGCTGAGTTTTTCAACGGTTTTCGCGGCAATCTCCGGTTGCGTGTGCAATACAGCGGTTGTGCTTCCGGGTGGTGTTGTTGCGGCGACAGCATCCTTTGGCGCAGTGGCTGGGGACACCCGTGCCGGCGTTATTGCTGCTTGAGTAGTCAGCGACGATGCCGGCTTTGGAGCGACAGGTTGCGGGACGTCTGCACCCGCCGTCGCTAGTTGATCCGCCAATTGGTTGAGCAGGTCTCCCTCGATCCGGCCGTTGGAGGGGAGAAGCTCATATTCCGAACCCGAAGGCAGGGGATCCGAATACCATGCGGTGACCTTCGCGGTGACTCGAACCATTGTTCCGCCGGAAGGCATCGAAGTCAGTTCCACAATCGTCTGATAGTACCCGTGCTTATAACGGTCGAGTGGGTGATCACCGTGCTGCGCAAATCCTTCCAGAGTGGGCAGTCGCCCTGCCATCTCGTTGCGCAGCGTTTTCAGCGTCTGCTCGATGGTGCTTTTCGATTGCGGGAAAGCGCGTTCATTACTGCTGACTTGGGTGAAACCGCGGACGCCCAGCAATAGTGCAAATGCAAAGAGCTGGATGATTGCAATTAAGCGCCTTCTCACGGCTTTTGCTCCAATTCATCCTTCATGATCCACCCATGCTGCCCCTCGTGGGTTTCGATCCCCAACCAGTATGGAGTCGCGATCTCGATCAAAACCTCGGTTCCCGGGCCCAGCAATTGCAGGGTGCTGGCCGTATGAAATGGCGCAGACTTAAGCGGAGCGCCGGGGACTTTTACCACCCGTTCCAGTTCCTGCCGAAGTTTCTTAACGCGCTGCTCCAGATTCTGAGTTTCATCCGCAACGGCGGGAACGGAATCTTGTCCTCCTGAGGCCGATTCCACATTCATGATTTGCGCCGGAAGTGGATGCGGCACATCAACTGATGCAGGTGCATACGGTTCCGCCGTCGCCGCAGGGTGTTGAACAGAATGCGGCTGGTATGAACTAGCCGGACCTGTCGCGGGGCGATCCGATGTTGTCTCAGGCTGGGTTTCTGTGGCGCCCGTTTGGGCCGATTCACGTTCTCTTTGAATCTCCGCAGTTTGCTCGCGCATGACCTGCATGGATTCCAGCCGATCATGGATATCTTTGTACTCAGCTTGTTCTACCGAGCCATTTGAGGGATGAGAACTGTGCCGAAAATCTTCGACGAAAATAGCATTGATGCGCAGAATAGTGTTTTTATCGCCTTGCGGAAGCAATACATATCGCACGGTTAAGGTTCCCAGATCGCCGCCGTCTTTGAAGTTTCTGGGATCGAGCGCGCGGGCCTTGACCTTGTAGAAAACGATTCCTTCCTGAATGTGATCAGGAAACGCGTTCGACGACATCCTCTCGTCGGCGCCGGCTATGTACTGGTCCTTGTTGTACTCCTTCGTACCTCGGATGATTCCGTTCTGAGCGACGCTGGCGACGACTCTTTCGACGTCCGATTCAGGGAATGGAACATTTACTACCAGACCGGCGCCGTATTGGACGCCGTCTTTCTCCCGGGCAGACGAGTGACTGGGAATGAGCACAAAGGAGAGGGAGACAATGAGTACGGAAATCCCGGATCGCAAAGAATTCAAAAGCTTGATCCTGCGATGGCCAGACACGTGTAAGCCTCGACGACGCGACAGAAATCTCCCAATTGCGAGCACAGGGAGATTTCATATCCTGAAACACTGTTCATGTCAATTTTTGTAGGGAATTGGGATGCCGATCTTTGCTGCGTGTCCCAAAGACCATGATAATCCGGAATGGGGGTGTAGGCCTTCTGCTTTCGACCGATTGGGATCGAATTGAAAAATCAAAAATAGACTAAGCACTTTACGTCGGGCTGGTTTTGTAGTTTCCTTTCTGCACCGAGGATTTCGTACCCAAAAAGAAGATGAGCGAGGAAACCGATATGTATATCGGGACTTGGAGCCGTCGTATTCGCGTGACGTTCTGCTTCAGCTCAGTTGCGCTGGTGATCCTGTTGGTACTCGGGGAAGTTCAACCCGCGCATGCGCTTCCTGCGTTTGCCAGAAAATATGGGTTGCGTTGCTCTGCCTGCCACGAGTCGTGGCCCATGCTCAACTACTTCGGGCAAAAGTTCAAAGACAACGGCTACCAACTGATGAATGATCGCGATTCCCCGATTTGGCAGAACCCAAGTTATTGGCCGGCGACGTTCCGCATCACGCCCATCTGGCACCGCGTGAGCACGGGCAAGGTGCTGGTCGATGCCTACAATACGGGCGCGGCCATTCCTTCGACCTCGGCTATCACGCGAGTTACGAGTTCGGGTTTTGATTTGAGCGGTCTCGATTTCCACACCGCGGGTACTCTGGAAAAGAACATCTCATTCTACGTATTGCCGTCGTCGGATAATGCCGGGAACTTCCACTTTGAAACTGTCATGGCGAGGCTGGATAACGTCCTGGGGACGCCCTGGCTGAACATCAAGCTGGGCAAATTCGAACTGGATAACCTGCTCTCTGAAAAGCGCATTCTGACCCTTACCGGAAACGGCGGAATTTACCAGCTGTACCATTTCATTCCCGTTGGCGATGGCAATATCTTCGGCCAGATTGGCGATAATCAACTCGGCCTCGAACTCATGGGCCATTCCACCAATGATCGGACGAGGTATTCCGCGTCCATACTGAGCTCCAGTGATGGTCAGCCGGGCTTGGTTTACGGCGCGAATTCCTACTCGGGGTTTTTTACAGCAAGCCAGGCTTTTGACGTCGGCAAACTGGGGGTCGATCGCATCGGGGGTTATGCCATGATCGGCGACGCGCCCACGCAATGGCTCACCAGCGGTGGCACGCCGCTGGGGGGCACCGGCATCGGAAACAAGTCGTTCCATCGCGAGGGCGTCGTCGGACAGTTCTATTTCGGCGAACACTTCGACCTGCAAGTCGTAACCCAGCATGGCTGGGATAATGCCTGGTTCGGCCAAGGTTACGGAGATGCCATCGACATCCCCGGAACTTTAAACAACCTCCCGGGTACCAGCCTGCCGATAGGATCGCGCGCTCCGACGTGGAACGGAGTGCTGGTGGAACCCCACTATGTGTACAGCCCCACTCTGATCTTCATTGGACGATTTGAGACGATCCGCATGTCGCAACAGGCGACTCCGGGAACGCCGTTAAACCTTGGCGACATCACCACCTATACGGCCGCAGTTCGGTACAACCCGTTCATGACCAGCCGCGCAGGCTTCGCGTGGCATAACGAGTACAACTGGCTGCATCAGGATGGGACCGGGCCAACCTTGGGCCTGACTCCCAGCAATGTTAATAGCAGCGAATTCCTGACGGGATTTGACTTCGCATTCTAGGGACGAGCGGCTGCTTCTCGGAATACAAGAGAAACGAATTCACCATGAGGATTCTTGCTAATGAATGAACTAAGACCGATGCCGCTGGTAAAGATAGTTGCAAGTCTTGTTCTTTCCGCTGCGTTTACGGTGGCCGGATCTGCTCAGGATCAGGCGCCGGACGTGGGTCCTCACCCGAACGTGGGTCGTTCCCAGATGGAGAGCCAGATCGGAGGTATTGTCGGCCACTCCGACTCTGGCCGCGTCAAGTATGACTACGTTCGCTATTGCGCCGGCTGTCACGGCACGCGCGGTGACGGCAATGGCGAGAATGCCGCGTGGCTCGATCCCAAGCCGCGTGACTTCACGATGGCGACCTTCAAATGCCGGTCGACGCCGACCGGCATGCTTCCAACAGATGAGGATCTATTCAACACGATCGGTCGCGGCTTGGTCAATTCAAACATGCCCCCGTGGAATACCTTCACTCGTCAGCAGAAGGCGGATCTGGTGGCCTACATCAAGACGTTCTCTCCTCGCTGGCAGAAGGAAAAGCCGGGCGATCCCATTCCGATACCCCCCGAACCGCCAATCACCATCGAGAGCATTTCGCATGGCAAGTATCTGTTCACCAAGTTGGAGTGCTGGAAGTGTCACGGCCCGCAGGGCCGTGGGGACGGTCCTTCAGCTTCCACCCTGACCGACAGCAAAGATCAGCCGATCCGTCCGTACGACTTCGCGGAGTCCAGCAAGGATTCCCGGTTCAAGTGTGGAACGACGAATCGCGATCTCTATAAAATATTCATGACCGGCCTCGATGGAACTCCGATGCCGTCCTATGCCGACATCATCAAGCCGGCAGACGCGTGGGATCTTGTCCATTTCCTGCGGGTGCTGCAGGTACACCGTCCCGGCAGAGAAAACGAGATTCTCGCGGCCGCGCACGGGGAGATTCCTCCCTATGTGGAGAAGCCGGACGGGCAAAAGTCCCAGGCCCAGCCCGCAATCAGGCCGCCCTCCGGCATGGGCAGTGAATAGGAGACTTTTTCAGGATCATGCAGATGCATTGGAAAAAGCTGTACGCCGCCGTATTCGTAATTGCGCTCTGCCCTGCGATGACCTTCGCCGGTTCTATTACCGGCAAAGTTACGTACACGGGAAATCCAGCTAAACCGCATCCCATCGACATGTCGCGGGAGCCTTCCTGTAAGGCGCAGTACCGTACTCCTCCGGTTTCCGAAACTGTGGTCACTGGCCCCGGAAACACCCTCCAGAATGTACTGGTCTACATTTCACAGGGCGCGGACGATGCCAACCCTCCCGCTCAAGCGGTCACACTTACGCAGAAGGGCTGCCGCTACGTGCCGCATGTGATTGCTTTGCACACCGGCCAGGACCTTGATGTTGTCAATGAGGATAGAACTTCGCACAACGTCCACCCGGAGCCCCAGGTGAATCGTGAGTGGAACAAGTCGCAACCGCCCGGTGCGGCTCCCATTCGGGTGAAGTTCGATCAGCCCGAATTCATTTTGGTGAAGTGCAACCTCCATCCGTGGATGCGCGGCTGGTTAGCGGTTCTGAAGACGAACCACTATGCCATTACCGGAGAGAACGGCACGTTTACGCTGCCCGATCTGAAGCCCGGCAAGTACACCATTACTGCATGGCAGGAAGACTACGGAACTAAAACGGCGGACGTAACGATTACTGGCAATGAAACCAAAAACGTGGATTTCACCTTCGTTGCTCATCCGTAATAATTCATATTTCAGGCTGGCTGCTGATCGTCGCTGCTACTGCGTGACGAGCCCTTCATCACATGTGCCGGCGGGCGCCGGTGCACTTTGTCGGGAACATTAGTCCATTGCTGGCCGCAAGGTAACTGTTTTGGTCGTGATAATTGCCTTTGCCGGCGTAAGTTTCGGCGAATCTCCGTCCTCACTATAAGCTTCGATCGTGATTTCTCCGGGCGTGCGGCTTGCCTGCACGATCACTTGCGCCAGTCCGTTAAACAGGCTGCGCCTGGGTTCTTTATCCGATTCCTGGCAATTGGGATCGCCATTGCCGGCGCCGATCAGAGCGCCTTCCCCGTTGATCCGGAAATGGATCAGGTTATCTGCCGTTGGAACCGGCAAGCCGTCCTTGTCGAGCGCTTCGACGCGTAGCAGCGCAAGATCTTGGCCATCGGCATCAATCTCGCTGCGATCAGTAGTTAAGCGGATCGCCATCGGCTCTCCCGTGGTCTGACGCTTGTCGGTGAGCACAACCTTTCCATGCTTCCGGCCGCGCGCTTCGAGGACCCCGGGTCCATATTTGACCTTCCACTCCAAATGAGAAAGCGGCTGCACCTTTTGCGAACCCTGGCTTTTGCCGTTCAGGAACAATTCCACTTCATCAAGATTGGAATGCACCCACACGGAAATCGTTTCGCCTTCGCGCTCTCCCCAATTCCAGTGCGGAAACAGGTGCAGCACCGGTTCCGCTCCCCACCATGCCTTGTAATAATAAAAATCGTCCTTGGGGAAGCCGCACATATCGACGATGCCGAACTGCGAACTGATTGAGGGCCATCCGTAGGGCGTTGGTTCGCCGCGGTAGTCAAAGCCAGTCCAGGCAAAGCCGCCCGCGAGCCATTCGCGTGTGCCATAGAGCTTCCACCACTGTTCAGCGGTTTCCGCCCACGGAGGATAGTTCAGATCGTAGGCGCTGACCCAATTCCGCAGCTTGTCGTTGATATAAATGCCGCGGGTAGCCACCGTGCTGGCCGTCTCCGATCCGACGCAAGGCTTGTTCGGATGTCGCTCGTGCCACTTGTCCGGCACGCCCAGGTTGTAATTGAAGCCCATGACATCAAGCGCATCGGGAAAATGCGTGTCGAATTCTTCATTGACTGCGGCCGTACATAGCCGTGTGGGATCAAGTTCGTGCGCCCTCGCCACCATGTCAGAAATCACCTTCGGACCCTGCGGAGCCCCCATCAGTGTTCCTTCCTCGTTCCCCATCGACCACAAGATGATCGAGGGTGAGTTGCGGTAACGCTTGATCATCAACTCCAGCTGCTGCAGGCCTTCCGGATTCGAACTCATCATGCGCGTCTCGCACATCATCATCATGCCGAGTCGGTCGCAAGCTTCCACCCACTCTGGCGTCGGCATATTGTGCGATGTGCGGACCGCGTTCGATCCCATTTCTTTCAAGACTGCCAGGCGGTAATACTGCAGCCGATCGGGAAGCGCAGCGCCTACACCGGCGTGATCCTGGTGATTACAGGTCCCTTTGATCTTGACCGGCTTGCCATTGAGGAAGAATCCTTTGTTCGCGTCGAAGTTTATGGAGCGCACGCCGAACGGCATGAGCTCGGCATCGCGCGCTTTACTCGCAGATTCGACGCTCACGATCGCGGAATACAGGTGCGGGTTTTCTGGCGACCACCAAACCGCATCGGACAGTTCAGTTTGTGCCGTAAACAGGGCATTTCCGTCTGCCGCAATCGATTGGGTCGCGGAATCAGCAGCCGCGACCTGCTCCCCCGCGGCATCGAAAATCCTCCAGCGCACGCGACAATCTTCCGGCTGGCGGCCTTGATTCACGACTCTAGTTCCCAGCACAAGCTCCGCCTTACTTCCTTTAACCGAAGGCCGTACATAGCTTTCCCATTGGCCCAGATGCAGTGCATCGGTTTTGGTCAACCACACGTGCCGGTAGATCCCCGCGCCTTCATAGAACCAGCCATCGCCGAAGCTGGCGTCCATGCGGGCCATCAGGTAATTTCGTCCGCCGTAGTTCACAAAATCGCTTACATCAAAGCGAAACGGAGCGTAGCCGTTGTCGTTGCGGCCAATGAAATATCCATTCAGGAAAACCAGCGCGCTGCGGAACGCACCGTCGAACTGAATCGCGATTCGCCGTCCCGCATCTTGTTTCGGGATAGCAAACACGCGGCGATACCAGCCCACGCTGGTCTCGGGATAGCTGCGCCCCAGCGGCTTGTACCCGTGCGACATCAATTGATCGTCGTGGACGAAGGGCAACTCGACAGCCCAGTCGTGAGGCAAGTTCAGGCTGCGCCACTTGGAATCGTCGAACTTTTCCGTCGCAAAATCGAAATCCCCGGACTTGGCGAAGTCTCCCTGGTCTTTACCGAACCCCAGGTCCCGCGCCGGATCGCAGGCGTGTCCCTGAAAGAATTTCCAGCCAAAGTCGAGCAGCAGTTGCTCTCGAGGACTTACCGCCGGAGAGGCCGCCGGAACGCCCGCGAGCAGTGCCTGGGCGCGCGCGATTGAGCTTTCGAACAGTGCGGAGGCAGAGAGCGCCAGACCGGAGCGCAGCCACTCCCGCCGGCTGAAATTCATCATTCAGGATTACTCCCCGCTGGTTTTGTCACTGGTCAGCCTGTGTAGTTCTTCCGGCGAAGTATTTAGCAAATTCCGCAAGACGGCCACTTCCGAAACGATCGCGGTGTGCAGCGCGGGATCGACATCCGGCGCAAACAGCGGAGAATGGTTCGAGGGCAACATCGTTCCCGACTCCTTTGCTGCCGCGAATTTTGCCGGATCGGCGCCGCCCAGATTGAAATAAAATCCGGGCACGCCCTGCTCCACGAAATACGAGAAATCTTCCGATGGCGTGATCGGCCCGTTCACCGAGACGTTGTCCTTTCCCAGCGCGCTTTCCAGCACGCCCTTCAAATGCTCGGCCAGAGCGGGATCGTTATACACGGCGTCGGTACCTTCATAGTGCTCGATGAGCGGCGGCTTCGGAACGCCGGCAGCCTGCGCCTCGGCATCTGTGATCCGCGTGATCGCGTCCAGAACATGTTTGCGGACGTCCGCCTTGAAGGTCCGGATCGTCAATCCCATCTCCGCGTGATCGGGAATAATGTTGTTCTTCGTTCCTGCGTGCACATAGCCGACGGTCACGATCGCCATCTCGCCCGGCTTTATTTCGCGCGACACAATCGTCTGCAGCGACAGAATTGTCCTCGCCGCGATTACGATAGGATCAATCGTCGCCTGCGGCGCCGCGCCGTGTCCGCCTTTGCCGTAAATTGTGATCCGCACCGAATCCGAGTTCGTGTCATACACCCCGGGAACCACGCCGACGGTTCCTGCCGGCAGGATATTCGCCACGTGCAGCGCCACCGCCGCATCGGGCTTGGGAAAGCGGGTGAACAGTCCGTCTTTGATCATTCCTTGGGCGCCGCCGATCGTTTCTTCCGCGGGTTGCCCAATCAGCATGAGCGTGCCGTGCCAGCTGTTCTTGCTGTGCGCCATGATGTCGGCCGTTCCAATCAGTGCAGCCATGTGCAGGTCGTGCCCGCAGGCGTGCATTACCGGTACATCGACTCCGGCATCGTTGTGCTCTTGAACTTTGCTGGCATAAGGCAGTCCGGTCTTTTCCTCGACGGGAAGGGCATCGAGCTCGGTGCGCAGCATGATGGTCGGTCCCGGACCGTTTTTCATAATGGCGACGATGCCGGTATCGCCCACGTGCTCGGTAACGTTGTATCCGAGTTCGCGCAGCTTTGCCGCAAGTTTGGCTGAGGTCTGTACTTCGTGCCCCGACAGTTCCGGATGCTCGTGAATGTCGACATACAATGAATGCGCCTCGGGATAGACGGCGTCGGCCTCTTTCGTGTCCTTCGCCGATTGCGCCAGCGCAGTCGCCGCCAAACTTAAAGACGCCGCGAGGCTGAAGGCCAGAATTGTGCTCAGCCCAAATTTCCCAGTTCTCTTCATCGGTTTCATCTTCCTATCGCATCATCTGCTTTTTGACTGCTTCCGGCACCTGTACTGGAGGCGGGAAGTCGCGCGAGTATCCCTCGAAAAGCGCCTTGGTCTGCACTGAGCGCTTCTCGCCATCGTGGACGACAATCGTATGCGGCTTGGTAGCCTGATAGCCTGTCCATAGCGAAACGCCCGCGAAGGCTCCGTCTTTGCGCAGAACGTAATAGATCATGTCCACATACTGCAGCCGGGTCATGTCGTGGTTGTAGTTGCGGGCGATGCGTTTCAGGGCATCCATGCCGGCTTCTTCCGGCGTCATGCCATGGCGCATGTTCTCGACAATCGTGTGCGCGCCCGCGACCTTGATGTTTTCCTCGCCGCTGCCCGTCGCCCCCGCCGATCCCACGTCCTGATCGGTGTAGCATCCCGCTCCGATGATCGGCGAATCGCCTACCCGTCCCGACATCTTGTAGGCCAGTCCGCTGGTTGTGGTACAGCCCGAAATCTCGCCCTTTTCGTTGAGCGCCGAGCAGTGAATGGTTCCCGTGGGCGGGTAGACCACTTTGTAGATTGCATCCTCGCGCAACTCCGGCGGAATCCCCAGATCGGCCGCGCGCTCTTCCAGCCGCCGGTACGTGTTCTGCCACAACTCTGACTGCGACTTGCCTGCTTCCCGCGGTGGCTGCCAGTTCGGATCGTCGAGTCCCGGCCCCCACCAGTCATTTGGCGTGTGATACTCCTTCCACAGCAGCCATATCTTTCGCGAATGATCGGTGAGCAGGTTTTCACGCGGGAATCCCATGGCATGGGCAAAATTCTCCGCGCCCTCGCCCACCAGCATGACGTGCCCCGTGTCGGTCATTACCGCCTTTGCGACTTGCGATGCGTTCTTCACGTTGTGCAGCGCGCCCACGGATCCAGCACGCCGTGTTGGACCGTGCATGCAGCACGAATCGAGTTCCACCACACCGTCTTCATTCGGCAAGCCGCCAAGCCCCACGCTGGTATCGTTCGGATCGTCCTCCGGACCCTTCACCACGCGCAACGCGGCATCGAGCGTATCGCCGCCACCTTTCAGGAACGCATAAGCGTCGTCGATGTAGTTGTAGCCGTTATGCGCGCAGATGATGACCGGACGCTTGTACGAGCCCGAAGATCCCTGGTGAGGGCTTACGCTTTCTGACAACGGCTTTGCGGTATGGGTGCCAACTCCGGTGGCTAAAGTTCCGAGAACAGAGGTCTTTACAAAGTCACGTCGCGAGAAGGTCAAAGTAATCCTCCTTATGAAAGGTCCCGGCAGGGAAAGCCGAAAGCATACCACGATACAGAGGCAACCTTCCGGGGATGTTCACAGAATCGTCCGTTAGCTTCGGGGACGGTGTGGCAGGTGAATCGGGCAGTGCGAAAACGCTATTGAAAATGAAAACTGCCGACCAAAAATACCGTGGTCGGCAGAAAATGGGAACCAGAAAGTGAATGAGAAATTACCGGCTGGCAAATCGCCGCAGTCGCCCAGGATATTCTTTGGCTTCTCCCTCAGACTGATTTTGCATTCCCGCTTCAATGGACTGCACATTGGAACCCTGCTCGGCGCGGAAGCGGAGCAGGGCGGCAATGTTGCCGACCTTGTCAAACTCGGGATCGTCCTTGATGTAAAAAAGCTCTATATCGCTGGCGATGACACGCGGCAGAATCGCCTCGCATACATCTACCACACGGTGAGTTGGATTGCCGCAGGCAGGACATTGGCTCACGAGGTGAGCGTCCAGATGTCCGCAACTGGAACACTCCACGGCCTGCGCGAGAAAGTTCTCGCCAATCAGCAGCGTCTGCACCTCGCCCATTTCCAGCGAACGCAGCACCCGCCGCAATCCAGTCGCGCCACGGGCGTGCCCGCGGGCTTGATCCAGAGTTTGCGCAACCAGTTCGTGACGGCGCCGGTCCTGCCACTCCTTCAAGACTTTCTCCGCCTCCGTACGAATCTCGTCGGGGCTGATGTGGGCAACATCTGCCGTGAATCGCCCCAGCAGCGCCCGGCTGACATAAGGGTGCAGCATCGGTTCCAGCACCGTACGGTGAACATCCAGGCAGCCCAGAATCCATTTCTCGAACAGGCCGCGCTCCTGCCATTCCTTCAGCGCCTCGGCGACGTTCTTGAAATGTTGCCGGGCTTCGTCTTCATAGCGGCGCTCGGCGTGGCCTGCATCGTATCCGCCAAAACCATCGCTTCGTCCGCGGCGCGGCAGAGGATGGAACAGGTCTTCCCGTTCCGTCAGTTCGCCTAAACGTAATTCGAACAGGCGCGCGCGGTGTCGGTCGACCAGTGCAATTCCTAGCCGCGGGAAAGCTCCCAACATGCGTGCCAGAGGCCTGAGATGAAAGCGGCGGTCTACGAAAATCTGGGTTGCGGGCAGTTGCGGAGGCAAATCATATTCGCGCCAGAATCCCAGGCTCGAGCAGGCGAACACTGCCTTGGCATGCGTTCCATTCATGCGAAAGTCGCTGATCATGCGCATAATGCGGTCGAGATCGGTTCGCGCACTCTCTTTGCTGCCATTGGTCCTGGTTTCCAGGTTGCGTTGTGCCTCACGGACAAGGTCTTTGATCAGGATTGCGTCCTCCTTATGTGCCTTGTTCCGCGGCGTCGAGGGTTGATAGTAAAACGTTAGCGCACAGCTATTGATATCGTGAATTCCAGCTAATTCCCGGATTTGCTCACGAGTCAGAGTCATATCTTCTCCCCAAAAATGACCGAGTTGTAGGGTTGGATTAAGCGGCGCCCGAAGGAATGAGCCGGCCGCCAAATTGGCCTTCAAGCCCGGGCGCCTTACGTAAGTGGTCGCGCGCCTTGGCGATCGACTGCAGTACCGATTGAGAGTCGAGGCCGGTGATGCCCGAGATCTCCTCGACGCTGAAGCCTTCGATAGCGTAGAGAATAAATGCCTCCCGGGTGTGTCCGCCGACGTGTCGCAGGTTTGCGGCGATCAGGCGCATGACTTCGTCGGAAGCGAGAATCTGTTCCGGCGTCGAAGCCCGCTTGTCGGCAACGACTGTCTCTCCGAGGAAAGCTTCGTCGGGCTGATGAAATTGCAACTGCGGCTCATCATTCCCGGCGATATTGCGTCGCCGCGCCGAATCTTCCAGATGAACTGCATTTCCGTTGCTCTCTTCTGTCCGCGAGAGTTCGTAGAGTGCCTGCAAGGCGAGCCGGTAGAGCCACGGCTCCAGCGTCAGACGCTCCGGCTTTTCCTGACCGTCGGCGAGGGCAGCGGCAATCGTTTCGTCGACGACTTCTTCTTTTGTAACCGCGCCGCGGACGAGCAGTTCCTGGGTTTCGCGGATCAGGATTTCCCGTTCTATAAAGCGCTCGAGCCGCGACAGATTGGCATTCACGTAGGAGCGGATGTCCTCCGCCGAAATCTTCGGCAGATCCACAGCCGCAAGCGTTTGCTCGAACGGTACCTGCGGAGGGCGGCGTTGCGATGTCTCGCTGCGGCGTCGCTGCCACTTGTGCGAAGCACGCAACAGGTCCTTGTGCTTGTTGACCTGCTGCAGCAGATCGTCAAAAGCCGCACGCACGGCAGCATCCGGAGTTGACGCTGCCTTCTGCACCGCCATCTGTCCCGAAGGCAAGCGCAAGTTCAGCGAAACGCTGACTCCCTCCCGCGGCGTGTTCTCGTCCACAGATGCTTTCAAGTGAATCAGTTCGGGACGGAAAACCTGCAGCCTCTTTTGCAACTTTTCGATCTGGTGCTGGAAATCTTTTTCAACGGAGGGCGTTTTTGCAAGACGGTAACTTACG
This sequence comes from Acidobacteriaceae bacterium, assembly GCA_027452245.1. GTDB lineage: Bacteria > Acidobacteriota > Terriglobia > Terriglobales > Acidobacteriaceae > Sulfotelmatobacter. The sequence goes on along the minus strand of DAIDGW010000079.1, from coordinate 13,119 downwards.
TGGACATTCATGAGCGCCTCGGCCTTGCTGTAACGAAGTTGCGCAACCAAGTGCTTTTGCTTCTCTAAACCGATTGTACACCCGCGGGAAACTGGTGCATGCGGGATTCGCAAGTGTCCACTACGGGGTTCGTCGCCTCAACATAAGGAATTTTTTCGGAATTCCTGAAATTGATCATCAGCCGGATCCCGGTTCCACAACCTTATTGCATTTTGCAGAAAAGGCACGCAACTCGATTCCGCCTCTCTGTCTCTAAGTACGAACACGTTCGCGTCTGAAAGACCTTATGGACATGGCAAGGCCGCTGCTTCGCTTCGCTCGCTGGATGGCGACTGCGACGGCAACTGCTTTGCTTGTTGCCTTAAACGTTAATGGAGGCTTTGGCCAGGCGCGCGTCAGTTCCTTCCCTCAGCTAAAAACCGGAGACCAGATCTACCACGCGGCTTGCGTTTCCTGCCACGGCGAAGACGGGCGCGGCATGCCAACCCTGATCAGCGCGTTCCGTAAGCCATCAAGTTTTCCCGATTTCACGCGCTGCGATCAGACCACGGCTGAACTGGATTCCGCCTACAAAGGCGTAATTACTCATGGCGGCCCGTATCAGGGATTCTCACAAATCATGCCCGCATTCGGCGAAGCTCTCACTTCCGGTCAGGTCGATGAGGTGGTGCATTATCTCCGCCATTTCTGCCGTAATCCGCATTGGCCGCGCGCAGAGCTGAACCTTCCACTCGCCTTCGTCACCGAGAAGGCATATCCGGAAGATGAAGAAGTGATTATGAGTGCGGTGAACGCCCGGGGAACGCCCGGGGTGACCAGCCAGGTGATCCACGAACAGCGTTTCGGCGTCAAAAATCAAATCGAGGTGGACGTGCCTTTCGATTTTCAGGATGAAAATCACACCTGGTACGGAGGCGTTGGCGACGCGACTCTTGGCATAAAACGGGTCATGTTCTCCAGCCTGCACACCGGATCGATTATGAGCCTGTTCGGCGGAGTGATCGTGCCCAGCGGAAACAAATTCCGCGGCTTCGGTTCGGGAGCGACCACGTTTGAAACTTTCGCCGCCTACGATCAGCTTTTCAAAACGCAGACTTTCTTTGAGACGCAGTTTGGCGCCGACCTGCCCCGGCATACGAATCTGGCTCCGCAGTCGCTCTTCTTCAACACGGCCATTGGCCAAAACATTGCCGCCGACCACGGTCTCGGCCGCCTGTGGTCCCCCATGGTCGAGTTCGTCTCCACCCGCGATCTCGCCAATGGAGCAAAGATGGACTGGGATGTAATTCCGCAGATGGAAGTCTCCATCAGCCCGCGGCAGCACATCCGCGGCGCCCTTGGGGTCCGTTTCCCCGCCACCAATACCGTGGGAAGGCCGGTACAACTGATGATGTACCTGCTCTGGGATTGGCAGGACGGCGGACTGACTAAAGGCTGGTGATGAGAATGCCGACCCTATCGCGCAATTTATTCGGCCTCCTCGCCCTGCTCGCGGCATCTTCTTTCCTTTGCGGCGCCGGCAAGGCTGACAAGGAAGAGCTGCAGCCCAGATTTCATACCTCCGACCGCTGTCTCGCCTGCCACAACGGCATCACGACACCAAAAGGACGCGACATATCATTCGGTTTCGACTGGCGGGCCAGCATCATGGGCAATTCCTCCCGTGATCCTTACTGGCAAGCCAGCGTGCGTCGTGAAGACTTCGATCATCCCCAGTCGGTCGCCGACATCGAAGACGGTTGCGCCGACTGCCATATGCCAATGGCTCGTTACGAAGCCAAGTTGCATGGCCGAAAGGGACGCGTTTTCTCGCACTTGCCCTTCGACGCCCACCCCAAGAAAAACGCATTGGCAGAAGATGGAGTTTCCTGTTCCCTCTGCCACCAGATCAGCAAACAGAAGCTTGGCGCGCACGACAGCTTCAATGGCGGTTTCGTAATCGAAACTCCCTCCGTCAAGGACGATCACCCGGAGTTCGGTCCCTATTCCGTTCCGGAGCCGCGGGCGCACATCATGCAAACCTCCACCGGTGGATTCCGTCCCACCGAGTCTCTGCACATTGGAGAGTCAGCATTGTGCGCCACTTGTCACACCTTGTACACGACTTCGCTCGGTCCCGGCGGGAAAGTGCTCGGCAAATTTCCTGAGCAGGTCCCTTACCAGGAGTGGCTGCATAGTGACTACGCCGGGCGTCAGAGTTGCCAGTCCTGCCATATGCCGGACGTCGGAGAAGATGTGCCCATCGTTTCTGTTCTCGGAGTGCCGCGGCGCGGTGTGCGGCAGCATACTTTCACGGGCGGAAACTTCTTCATTCTGCGAATGCTCAATCTATATCGCACCGATCTCAGCGTCGGCGCAATGCCCCTGGAACTCGATGCCGAAGCCCGCCGCACCATGGGGTTTCTCCAGTCGCAAGCCGCAAAAGTGACCATCCGCAACGTGGACCTGAACTCGGGCAAGCTGGCGGTCGATGTCTTCGTGGAAAATCGAACCGGTCACAAATTGCCCACCGCATTTCCGTCGCGCCGCGCCTGGTTGCACTTTGTCGTTCGCGATCATCAGGGAAGCGTGATTTTTGAATCGGGCAAACTCAATCCAGATGGATCGATTCAGGGAAACGTGAACGATCTCAACCCGCTTGCCTACGAACCCCACTTTCGCACCATTACCAGCGGTGACCAGGTGGAGATCTTCGAACCTATTCTGGGAGATGAAAACGGGCACGTCACGACCGGCCTTGCGGATGCCGTCGGCTATCTGAAAGACGACCGCTTGCTACCTTATGGATTCGACAAGAACTCAGCCGAAAAAGATATTGCCGTTATGGGCGATGCTGCCAGCGATCCCAACTTCACCGGAGCCGGTGCTCTGGTCCGATATATCGTGAATACCACTGCCGCGCAGGGACCGTTCCAGCTCGAAGCTGAACTCTGGTATCAGCCGATCGGATTCCGCTGGGCGCACAATCTGCGGCCTTATCAGGCAATGGAGACACAGCGTTTCGTGCACTATTACGAATCCATGCCGCAAGCGAGATCCATCGTGCTCGCGCGCGCAGAGGCCACCCGCTGAACCTTCAACGTACTGCGTGCGTAGCCTTCAGAATGGAATGCTCGGCCGCCACATCGACCACAGTCTTGGCGATCATCAGCGATGCGGTCGCCGCCGGCGACGGAGCATTCAGCACGTGCAGCATGTTTCCTGACGGAAGCAGGTGAAAGTCATCGAGCAGAGTTCCATCTGGTTTCAGCGTTTGTGCGCGCACTCCGGCACTTCCCGGAACCAGGTCAGACTCGCGAACCTCCGGCAGCATTCGCTGCAATGCCCTCACGAATGCCGGCTTGTAAAACGAGCGGTAGAATTCTCCAATACCATCGCGCCAGTTGCGCATGCCCATTCGCCAGAATCCCGCAAACCCGATCCACGACGCGACGTCCTCCAGATTGACATCCGTGTGCCGGTAGCCTTCGCGCGACCACGCCAGCACGGCATTCGGCCCGGCATCGACCTTGCCCGAAATACGCCGCGTGAAATGCACGCCCAAAAAAGGGAAGCGGGGATCGGGAACCGGATAGATCAGGCTGCGCACCAGGTCGGCCCGTTGCGGAATCAGATCGTAGTACTCTCCGCGAAACGGCACGACCGTGATGCCGGGTTTGTCGCCCGCCATTTTGGCGACGCGGTCGCTATGCAGTCCTGCGCAGTTGATGGCGCTGGCGGCCGTGTACTCCTCCCGCTCCGTTTCGATCACAATCTCTGTTGGCGATCTCCGAATGCCACGCACCCCAGCCGATGTAAGCACCGTCGCGCCATGCGCGGAAATCAGTTCCGCATACTTGCCGCAGACCTGCGCGAAATCCGTTACGCCGGTCGAAGGGATGTGCAGAGCGCCAACTCCGCGGGCATGGGGCTCGAATTCCCGTAACTCTTCGGGGGAGATTTCGCGAACGCCCACCAGTCCGTTGGCCTCTGCGCGGCTCTTCAGTTCCGACAGGCGAGGCAATTCCTCCGCCCGCGTGGCGACGATCACCTTCCCGCAAACGTTATGCGGCACATTGTGCTTGCGGCAGAACTCCACCATCGCCCGCGCGCCTGCCACACAAAGCTTGGCCTTCAGCGACCCTGGCTTGTAATAAATTCCCGAGTGGATCACGCCGCTGTTGTGTCCGCTTTGATGGCGGGCGACCTGATCTTCCTTCTCGAGCACAAGCAGGTTGAGATCGGGATAGCGCTGCGTGATTTCGAGGGCTACGGCGAGGCCAACCACGCCTCCGCCAATGATGATGACCTGGTATGAGTTATTCATGGTACGCACTGGCAATCGCTGCCATTGTATGCGCAAGCGCGAATTTCACGATGTGAGTTGAGACACATGTCCTATTGCATGACAGTAAGGGTCACCGGCGTGCTATGGGTCAGCGAGCCCGCTTTTCCTGTCACTGAAATCGCATAGGTGCCCAGCAGCGTTCCCGAGCCTCCCGATCCGCTCCCGCCACCAGTTCCGCCGGCGCAGGACGACATCACGCATGCCAGGACCAGCAGCAGCGCCATACCGGCAAGATGCTGAACGCTCCGTCGGCGAGTCCCCGCGTAAAATCCGGCATGGCGACCGAAGCGTTTACCAACTCCTCTGCAACTTCCGGCAAGAACAATTCCCGGCAGCATGCACCAGAATGCCAGGTACCATTCCGGCCCTTGCGGTCGGCGCAGACGGGTGCTCGACACGGTGGTTGAAATGGCCATCACCACGCTGGTTGGCGTACTGCCCGGCGTAACCGATGTCGGGCTGAACAGGCATTCCGCGCCGGTGGGTAATCCCGAGCAGGAGAAGCTGACCGCGCCGGAAAATTTCGCCCCAATCGGCCCAACCGTCAGGTTATAAGCGCCGCTCGTCTGTCCCGGAGATACAGTCTGGCCACTCGTAGACGAATTGATGCTGAAATCCTGGATCACGGTGATCGGCAAGCTCTCCGACTTGCTCGGCTGGCCGGAGACATCCGCAATCGTCAGGTTGATGTTGTAATTGTTCGAAGGATTCGGTGCGGCTGAACTCGGAACGTTCAGCGTCAGCTGCAACGATACGGGCGTGCCTGCCGCAATCTGTACGGGATTTGCGGGCGAGACCGCGCATTGCCCCGCGATCGAAGACGCATCGCACGTGACATTTATCTTCCCGCTGTAGTTGGGGGTCACCGTGACCGTGGCGCTCACCTGCGAAGCGGCGTCGGCCTTTGCGGAAAACGGTGCGGCTGTGATCACCTGCAACGCGTTGCCCGCGACTACATCCAGCGTGACCGCGATCGCATGCGCGATCGATCCCGAGCCTGCAGTGATCGTCACCGTCGAACTGCCCGTCGGCGTCGAATTCGATGTAGATACCGTCAAGCTCACGCTCGCTCCCGTGCTGCCCGGAATCGCCGAACTCGGATTGAACGTGCACTGTGCCCCTGCCGGAAGCCCGCCGCACGCAAATGTCACTGGATTGCTGAACGATACTCCGGCCGGCGCAATGGTCAGATTGTAAGGACTGGTCGTCTGCCCCGGAGCTGCGGTTTGCGAACTGGTGGACGATGTAACCGTGAAGTCCTGCCCAACTGTCACCGTTATCGGGAAATTATGCGCTGGAAAGCCACCTGAGTCTTGCGTATTGACACTGATGTTGTAGTTTCCTGGCACCGTCATTTTCGGAATGGAGATCGTGGCCGTGAAGGAAACCGGTACTCCCGTCATCACCGGAATTGGGCTGGTCTTATTGAGAGAACAGCTCGCCAGTGGAATCGAACTCACATCACAGGCTGTGACGATGCCGCCGCTGTAGTACGCCGAAGGTGTAAGAGTGAGCGTATCCACGCCTTCACTGGCCGGGCCGACGGCGAGTGCGGCTGTCCCCGACACCTGATAATCCGCAACGTCGAACCCAACCGTGAGCGTGTGCGTGAGCGATCCTGATATGCCCGCAACCGTCAGCTGATAACTTCCGGCGCTCAGAGCCGTCGCATTTATGCTCACGCTGACATTACTGGGATAACTGTTCACCGAGGTCGGACTCACGTTGCAGCTTCCATTTCCCGACACCAGCGAACACGAAAGCGCGACACTGCCGGAAAATCCATTCAGCGATGTTACTTTCACCGATCCGTTCTCCGAAGTGCCTCCCGCCTTTACTGCTGCAAATGCGCCGAGTTGCTGAAGGGCAAAATCTGGCGCGGTCGAGACGATGACCGTAAAGTTCGACGTTACAGCCGCGGGTGCTCCAGCGGTGTTGGCCGTGATCGTGGCCGTGTAGGTTCCGGATGCTGTCCCCATCGGCAAAGAGATTGTTGCTGTCATGGTAACCGGATCTGCCGAAGTCGGATTTACGCTGTTCCCCGGGGTCAGGCTGCATCCCCCGCCCGGCACATTGATCGCGCACGACACCGTCACCGTCTGATTGAACGATCCCGCTGCTGTCACTTCGAAGTTCACCGGGGGCGATGTAGACCCGGGCGCCATCGTGATGGAATCGGGTGACGGCGTGGTCAGGCCGAAGTTCACCACGTGCAGCGTGACCGGCCCGGATTGTTCCGTCGTGCCATTGGGATCTGATCCCGTGCCTTGCACTGCGAAGGTGTAGTCGCCCACAACCGCACCCGCAGTCACCGTAAATGGCGTATTCGTTGTCGCCACCAGCACCAGAGGCTTGGGCGTGCAAATACTCGGAGTTCCAGTTTCCCCGGCAATGCAACTCAGTGTGATGTTGCTCGAGTACCCGTTGATTGCACTCACCGTTCCATTGAATGTCGCAGTCTGGGAAGGGAAAATGGTCAGCGGCGAATTGCTCACTGCGATCGCGAAACTCTGCGACAGGCTGAATTGCCAGATGCCGCGCCCGTACGTCGAAGCGCGAAGCAGCTTCTGTCCGCCGGAATTGAAGATCGCCAGCCCGGTCACCGCCACGTTGGGCAGATAACCGGATTGTCCACTGGACGCCGCCGGCCCCACTTCCGTCCAGTTCGCGCTACTCGTGCTGCTCTGGAATACGCCGGCATCCGTTCCGGCATACACGGTCGCGGCCCCGGAATCGACGATGATCGCATTCGCTGGCGAGTCAGGAAGATTCCCCGTGAAGTCGCTCCAGCTTGCCCCGGCATTGGTCGTCTTCCAGACGTGGCCGGTGCCGCCCGTGAATCCCATGATCGTGACGTAAGCGGTATTCCCGCTCGGATCCGTAGTGTCAATCGCAACACTCGATACGGGAAACTGGTTGGGATTGATACTGCCTGTCGCCTCTACGAACCCCTGCACTCCCGCGCTCGCATTCGTGGTGATCCAGACATTCCCTCCCGCCGGCGACGTGCCATTCAGCGGTCCGGGTCCGTCAGTCGTGGCATAGACCACCTTGGATCCGCTGCCGTCAGTCGCGCCACCCACGGCGATCGACCGCACGACATTCACCTCGCTCCCCGTGCAGGTTCCCGAGCCCAGCGTGTCAAAATTCGGGCTCAGATCGATGAAGGTTCCGCCCAGTCGCGGACCGCGCCAAACGCGGCACGTCCCGATCAACATCGAGCTCGAAGATTTCGGATCGAGCAGGTAAGGGAAGTAGAATCCGCCGTCATCGCCACCCACATCGGTGCTGCTTACCACCGATGTGAAGCTGGTCTCGCGGCAGCTCACTCCACTGGAACACTCCTCAATTCCCACTCCCCCCGGAGAAATATCCGCGTTGCTGATGAACCAGTCGTTGGGCACGTACGGATCAATGGCGTTATATCCTCCATCTCCGCTGGCGACGTCGATCCAACTCGTGCTGCTGGTGGCGGAAGCCGTTCCCGGCGAGCCGAGACTCTGTGCCCCGCCCAGCACAGTATTCGGGTCGCTCGGATGCTCCGAGAAGCTGACGAACTCCGTCAGCGATCCCAGATTCTGATTGAGATTGTCGAACGAAAAGCGGTCGTTGCACGACCCTGAACCGAGAGCGCCCGCTTCGCTTAGCAGGCGATACATGCCTCCGTCATTGGCAAACAACGTCAGGATATTGCCCGAATCCGTTCCGCTGTTCGGCAGTGCGAAAGCCAGCGCGTGCTGATCGGGAAAAACATGCGCCGGTGCTCCAATGGGAACGCATCCGTACGCATGCGTGAGATTAAGAAATGGAGTCGTGTTGCACGTTGGGTTCGCCGACGTGATCCCGCACCTATAGATGTTCACCGCTCCGGCAACCAGATCGGTATCGGCCCCATTCGGAATCGCAAGCAGCTCAAAATTGTAAGTCGCCTGCGCAACCCCACAACCAAAAGCATCGCCGCAGTTCGTAATCCCGCTGTCGCTGATTTGCGTCCAAGCCACGCCCCCGTTCACGCTTTTCCAGATCCCGCCATCCTGCGGATTCCCCGAGGCATCCAGATACACGAACCAGACATACATCTCGTTCCGTCCGGGGACGACTGTAACCTCACCGCGATACATCGGGCATGCATCGTTATTCGTCGATGACTGCGCCGGACACGCCGCGGAAGAAAGAATTCCTCCTCCCGGCTGCGAACTGAGTCGCGTCCAATGCTGTCCATCTGTAGACCAATAGAACCCGTGATACCGGACGGCGGCGACGAAAACCCCGGCAGCCGCGTTGTACGCAATTCCAGAAGCCGGGGTAGCATTCACCGGCTGCTCGCCGGGATCCACCAGTGCGTTGTAGCTCCAACTCTGTCCCGCATCGAGCGACGTATAAAGCCCCGGCAGCGTGCTGCCCGTACCTGCTCCTGAAATCATTCCTTCCGGAGCAGTTCCCATCGCCGCAACCACCGTGTTCCCGTTTCCAAAGGCCATCCTTGCTCCGCCGAGCCCGCTGAAAGAGATAGCCCCGTTATTCGCGGAGGAGATCAGTGTCCACGACGCCCCGCCATTGCTTGATCGCAGTATGCCCAGCCCGAAATAAGAGTCTGCAGAATTGTTTGCCTCTCCCGTTGCCGCCAGCACTACAGCTTTGCTGGGATCGTTATTGCCGGGTTGGATCGCAATCGCTCCGATCGCAAGCGTGGGTTGATTGTCGGCAACCGGATTCCATATCACCCCTGAGGCTGGACTGGCTGTAGCATTAGGCGACTTCCAGATTCCACCCTGCGCTGCTCCGATATACACCGTATTTCCGCTGGGATCGGCAGGGTCGATCGCTACTGCGGTGACGCGCCCGGTGACCGGGCCATAATCCTCCAGCCCCGTTCCGCTGGCGTCTGAAGCAAGCGGAGCCGGACCTAGTGGTTGCCACGTGTTTGGCGCAACCGGCAATGTGATGGAATACGCGGGCAATGCCGGTCGCTCTACCCGCATCCGGGCTTTCTGCTGAATGGCGCGATGCCGAAGTGCCGCGGCCGGCTGCCCCGGCATGCGGCGTCCATGCAGGAACCATTCCTCTTGTTGCTGAATCCGGCGAGAGTTCCTGGCGCTTTTATCCGCTGGATCTGTGTTCTGCGCGGCAACGCAAGCCGCCGCAATCAACATCATTAAGGATGCGGCAAAACAACGCCGCACGCAGTCGAAGGGAGATGTTCTGAGGGTCACTGGCGAGTATGGAAACAGCGGCGAGTCGGGTCAACGAAAAACAGCCATTCCTCTGCGGAAGTTAGCCCACTTTGGGAATGCTTTTTGTCCAAAACGGGAAGACTTTGACGTCCCCTCCCACCAAAACGATAGGCACGCGCTGCCACCCCGGAGTTCAGGAAAAACGCCCCAGCCTGTACAATCGGCATTTCGGGAATGGGTACCGAGGAACAATGATCGGTCATGAAGACAATGAAATGGTTTCTTTCGATCTTGCTGGGACTGCCCCTGTTCTGCTGCATATCCAAGCCTGCACTCGCAGCAGCGAAGAGTGTTCACGAAATCACCGTTGCCGCTGCCGCAGACCTGAATCCGGCGCTGAAGGAGATCGCAGAGGCGTTTGAAAAATCTTCCGGCATCAAGGTCCGGATCTCCTACGGCGCCTCCGGGATCCTGGCTCATCAGATTGAGAATCGCGCGCCTTTCGATGTCTTTCTTTCCGCTGATATGGATTTTCCCCGCGATCTTATTTCCAAAGGCGACGCCGAACAGGGAAGCCTCTACCGCTACGCAACCGGCAAACTGATTCTCTGGGTGCCCGCCGATTCTTCCGTCGACGTGCAACATGGTGGCATGAGTGTGCTGGCCAATCCCGCGCTGAAGCGCATCGCCATTGCCAATCCTGATCGTGCCCCATATGGACGCGCGGCGGTCGCAGCCATGAAACATGTTCAGATCTACGACCGTCTTCTCGATCGCATGGTTGTGGGCGAGAGCGTTGCCCAGGCCGCGGAGTTCGTCGAATCCGGCAACGCGCAGGCCGGATTCATTCCTCTTTCCTTCGCCATGTCGCCGGCCATGCAAGGCAAGGGAAAATATTGGATCATCCCGAGCGAGGCTTACCCGTCCCTCGACCAGGGGGCCGTGTTGATCTCACACTCGCGCCATAAAAAAGAAGCGCAACAGTTTCTTGCCTTCATGAGAACGAAGATGGCCACCGATATCCTTGAAAAGTACGGCTTCGTCGTGCCGTAGTTTTGCGGGCGCGTGCGATCGTATTCGTGGTCGAGTTAAAGCTTCACCACCGCCGTTCCAGGTCGCCGCATCGGGGGCGCGAATACCACGATGGCTATCAACTGGCAAGCATTCGGGCTAACCGTCGAACTAGCCCTCGTCGTGTCCGCGATTTTGCTCACCATTGGCCTGCCCCTCGCCTACTGGATCGCATTTTCGCGCTGGCGTTGGAAGTTTCTCGTTGAGGCCGTCGTGGCGCTTCCCATTGTTCTGCCGCCCACCGTTCTGGGCTTCTATGTGCTCCTGGCCCTGGGGCCGCACAGCCCCCTTGGGCGCTGGTGGATCGCCTGGACCGGTCATACTCTCGCCTTTACCTTCTGGGGATTGGTCATTGGCTCGATTCTTTACAGTCTGCCCTTTGCCGTTCAGCCCTTTGCTGCCGCGTTTTCCGCCGTTGATCGCAAGTTGATGGCCGCCTCGGCGACACTCGGGGTCTCGCCTCTGCGCACTTTCTTCCACATCGTTCTACCTCTCTCGATCCCCGGAGTCATTACCGGCGCTGCCCTCAGCTTTGCCCACACCCTGGGCGAATTCGGAGTCGTGTTGATGGTCGGCGGAAATATTCCCGGCGTGACCCGCACTCTTTCTATCGACATTTTCGATCGCGTCGAGATCTCCGACTATGCGGCCGCAAATCAGACCGCGCTGGTCCTGCTCTTCTTCTGTTTCGCAGCCCTCGCCATTGTTTACGGATTCAACCGCAGAAACTGGAACTGGACTCTGCCGAGAGCCTCGCGATGAACCAGGCAAACTTCAGCCAGGCAGTAACTCGATCAATTATTCGCAAGCCAGAAGCCTTGGATCGCGAATCGGAACCCGGTCTTCATGTCCGTGTGCAGAAGCGCATTCCGGCGCATGAGCACGCGTTTGTTCTGGATGTCGAATTCGTGGCGCGGCCCGGAGTCACGATTCTCTTTGGCCCCTCCGGAGCAGGCAAAACCACGCTGCTCGATTGCGTTGCCGGTTTGTCCGTTCCGGATCAAGGGCAGATCGCGGTCGGCGCCCGCCTTCTCTTTGATTTCGCCATCGCCTGCAACGTCCCTCCTGCCAAACGCAAAGTCGGCTACGTGCTGCAGGATCTCGCCCTGTTTCCTCATCTCAGCATTCAGCAGAATGTGGAGTATGGCTTGTCCGGCTTACATCATCTCCAACGCCGCGAGCGTGCTTCAGCCATGCTCGACCAGATGCGCATCGGCCATCTCGCCCGGCGCAAGCCCCGGGAAATCTCCGGCGGCGAACAGCAGCGCGTGGCGCTGGCCCGGACCTTGGTTACCGATCCCGAGGCGTTATTGCTCGATGAGCCGTTGGCCGCACTTGATGCCGCAACCAAGGGAAGAATCCTTGACGATTTGCGCACCTGGAACCGCGCCCATCAGATTCCCATCCTTTATGTGACCCACAGCCGGGAAGAAGTCTTCGCGCTCGGAGAGCATGCCATCGTGCTCGACCGCGGACGCGTCCTCGCTCTAGGAACTCCCCACGAAGTGCTCGGTGCGCCCCGGCAGGAAACCGTTGCCCAACTGGCAGGATTTGAGAACATCTTCGATGCCACCGTCGACTCGCTGCACGCCGATCGTGGCACCATGACCTGCCGCCTGCAATCCAGTGACGCTCAAAAATTTGTGGAACTCGAAACCCCGTTAGTTCGTGCCGCTGCTGGAGACAGCCTTCGCATCGGTATCCGTGCCGGAGATATTCTGCTGGCCGTTGCGCCGCCCGTCGGCCTCAGTGCGCGAAACATCATCGCCGGAACACTGGTTTCATTGCAGCAGCGCGATGTGATCGTGGCCGCCCACATTGACTGCGGCCTCACCATGGAAGTTCATCTCACCCTCGCCGCACGCGACGCCTTGCAACTCGAGGGCCCGCGCCCGGTCTGGTTGGTCATCAAAACCCACTCCTGCCACCTGATGCGCTGACCCTGTGTCCTCTTACCTGCGCCAATGATAGGCGAGACGCAATTGAATTCCGTTGAATTGCGGATTGTCTCGCCCCAAATTTGCATTCGAGATGTGCGACCAGAAGATCCCCACATCGAATGCGTGCCCGCTCGAATGGCTGATGAGAAAACCTCCTCCCGCCCGGGCGGTGAAGTTAAAACTGGAAGTATCCCCCGGAGGAATATTGTGGTTCGTCATCACTCCGCCGCCGGCAAGCTCGATATAGGGTCTGAACCGCCCCGAAGGCAAAGTTGAATTCCATCGCAAAATCACTGGTTCGAACTCCGCCCCGAAAATGTGTTTCGGCCGGAATTGAATGAACAGTGGAACCACGTTTCCCCCGTACTCGATCTCCCCGCTGTACCACCCTTGTCCGATCTCGCCGGTCACCATTCTGCCGACAAAAAATCCTCCGCTCAGAATCTGGGCTTCGGTAAACGAATTGGTATTCGCTTCGCCGGTTTTGCCCCCAGCCCACACGCTGATGTCCCAGGGAAGGCTGCCCTGATCGGAGGCGGTCGCTTGGGCGCATGCGGGAATTGCAATCAGCAACCATACAAAGAGGGCAACGCCAAATTGCAGGCCC
>DAIDGW010000078.1 GCA_027452245.1 Acidobacteriaceae bacterium | reverse complement strand
CCTGCACATGACGCCGCTGCACGGCTGCCGCGCCATGCTGATGCTGCTCATCGCCAATATCCGAGCGGCTATCACCCACGTTCGACGAATTGCGGAGCAGTCGCCCGGGATCAACCGCTGGAAGACACTGCTGGACTACATTGTGGCCCGCATCCTGCCCAGGACAACAGCTACCCGCCTGCTCCTAAACCCAACTTGAGAGCGTCAACTGCCGGATTTAGGATCAACAGCCGTTTGAGAATATTCTTCCGTCCGTGCAAGGTGCAGCGTCGCATTCCGCCAGTCTCGTAGCAATGAGCAAAGGTTCGTTCGACCAGCTCGCCCCGTCGCCTCAGTAAGCTCTTGCCATAGTCGCGACGCACCCGTTGGCGATTTTGATAGACAGCCTGCCGTTGTCCCTGCTTGCCTTCCCAGTGGCGCTTGCCCGCCTGCTTCTTTTCCGCAATGTACGTGCGGACTTCGAGTTCCTTCACCTGCTCAAGAATCGCGCCGCTGTGATAACCCTTGTCCGCGACCAGCTCTTCAATCCCATCGACATGGACTTGGGGCGTTTCTTCAGGATGCAACTCCGCTTCCCGCTCGACTAACTCACGCACGTTTGCATTTGCCGATTGCTCGATCAGATACTCCACACCCTCAAATCCAGCATTTGCGGCAGCCTCAAATCCCGTAAGGAAGGGCACTTCATTGAACATCATCGACAGGTTAGCGGCAAACCTAGGCATTGCGAATCTCCTCGGATAATTGATTGCACCCGCGGGCTGAGGTCATGGGCGACGACGAAAAGCAAGAACCTCCCACTGCCTAATTTCCTGGCAAGACCGGAACAGCGGCAACAACTGGCACACTTGCGCGGCGTACCTGCTCTTTTCCGGCTGGCGCACCCTCTGTTTAGCTTCCGCCGCCGGGTCTAAGCCCTCCGCCTTTCAGGCGGACAGCTTCCAGCATCCGTTTAAAGGGATGCGGACGAAAGTAGCCGAGGTTTCGGTCGAATATGCGAAGGGAATCACCAGATTTGGCAGTGCAGCAATCACCAAACGCGAAGCGTTTCGGTCGGCTTCAGCCGCACCGCGACTTTCAGTCGCAACCCAACCCACCAACTTTTAGTTGGTGGTCGTTGAGCCATGGCACAAAGGTGCGCGCCGCCAACGTGAGCCCTCCATACTCATCGGGCTCACAGAGTCAGGATCGCTGGAAGCGTGACCACCTTCACCGTTCCTTTATCCATCACCTGAATCCTCACTTTCTTCCCCGGCGATGGCCTGCTTCCTTCAGCCCACGCCAGTGTTAGCTTCCTCGATGCGTCTTCCCAGCCACACGCTATGCTCGTGAACTCGCCCTGCCGATACCGGAAGCTGATTCCATCGTCCTCGTACCAATTGAAATTCCCGTCCGCTTCCGGATACACCTGCAACGTGACCGGCTCATCGTTCGGTTCCTTCGCATATTGCAGCACCGGCCCAAAGGGAATTACTGCCCCGGCACGCACGTAAACCGGAATCGTCTCGATATCCACCTCGCGGATCACCTCACCGCCGCCTTCCACCCGCTCGTTATTCCAGAAATCCCACCACATTCCGGCGGGCAGGTAGACCCTCCTCTGCTTGGCTCCCGCCTCGAGAAGCGGCGCCACCAGCACATGATCACCCCACAAATACTCGTCCGCGATTGTGACCGCCTTCGCATCGTTCGGCCAGGCAATCCATAGGGCGCGCATTAGCGGCAGCCCCGTTCTATGTGTCTGCTCCACTGCGGAGTAAATGTAGGGCAGCATCCGATAGCGAATTTCAAGATACTTCCGGCAGATCGGCTCCACCTGTGCATCGTGCAAGTCCTGCGGCCGAGGCCAGTCGCCCAGGGCTTCGGCTCCCTCCAGCGGTCCGGGCGCTCCCAGATTCCAGCCCCACGGAAGCCGCAGCTTCCAAGCGCGGCCGTGCGAACGAAAAAGCGGACAGAACGCGCTGAATTCAAACCAACGCAGGTAAAGCTCCGGAGTCAATTCATGCGTCGGAACGAATCCTCCCGTGTCAGTTCCCCAGTAGGGAATTCCGCACAGCCCCACATTGATAGCGTTCGTTACCTGCGCAGCCAGCGTTTTCCACGCCGAGTCGATGTCCCCCGACCAGAGCCATCCGCAACGCTGCAAGCCGGCATATCCGTTGCGGTGCAGCGCAAATGGTCTTCGCTGCGGTTTTGCCTCCATCTGCCCGTCCCAATACATTTCGTTGCGCTCCAACCGCGCTTCCACCGGAAGCCGATCGCCCTCATCCGGCCACCATCCATCCACGCCGATCTGCTCTTCCGGCATATGCTCGGCCCAGTAGGGGGAGGCATCGCCCAGCATTCGGGCCGCAGAGCCCGTATCCGTGACCTTTCCATGAAAGTCATATGGCGGCACCACGTGCAGCACAACCTTGAAGTTTTCGCCATGCAGTTGGCGGATCATCTCCGCCGGATCGGGAAAGACATCGGCATTGAAGGTGAACGACCCATGCCCCGTGTTCCATCCGGAAGGACAAAAACCCGTCCCCAGGTAGATCAGCGCGTCGCAGGGCAGCTTTTTCTCGCGAAAGGTCTTCGCGATCTCCATAACTTCGTCCCGGCTCGCCAGCGTGCGATGCGATTGCATATAGCCCAGCGCCCAGAGCGGCGGCAGGTGCGGGTACCCGGTCAAATCCGCATACCCGCGCAGCACCTCGGCCGGCGTCTCGCCCACTACCAGGTAGACATTGCGCGTAGAAGTCGCAACCGGCGACCGCACCACGCCCATTTCGCCTGTCAGATTGAACGCCCCGAACGGCTGGCCGACAAAGATTCCCCAGCCTTCCGGGCTGATAACCCATGGAATCGGCACACGCGATCCGGCCACTCGCAGCTCCGGCCACCCCTGCCCGTTTTGCATCGAGTCCTTGGTTCCCCGGAGGTCCAGCCCCACCAGGCCCTCGCCCAGTCCGAACAGCGGCTGGTTTCCTAATCGGAATCGCACAGAGGTGCTGTCGGTATCAAATTGGATCTCTTGCCGCACCCGCTGCGCCGCGTCTGTCACCGTGATCCGGAGCGGCTGCTCCGTAATTTCGATACGGTACTTGCCCCAGCTCACACTTCCTCCGGCAGTACTGGCGCTAAGTGCTGCTTCATGCGGATGGTCGACAACTCCCAGTTCCCTTACTGACGGCGGTGCAACGGCGGGCGCAATGCTGATCTGCAGCACACGTTGGGTGAGAGCCATCAGTTTAAGGTCCAGTTTTCCGGGCTCACCGGTTTCTCGCGGGAGCGAACTCCCCATAGACATCTGACTGTGAAACAGCAATTGTGCCAAACTCGCCCCGAAGCCGCTAAGTACTGACCTGCGTGTCAGCTCTGCCATCATTGCTCTCCGACTCTCCAGTTTTCTCTCAAACTCAATCTGGCATTAAGCCAGCCAATTCGTGCTGCAAACAAAATACCGGCAGCAGCCTCTAAGATTTTTCGGCTCTTGACGAGAATCTGTAGAAAGCGTCATTTTACGCGGCTTTCTGAAAGGCGACGAGTTGGGTTCTTGTGGCGGCCAGCCGTTGTGCTTTCAGCAGCAGGTAGTTCAGGTTGCGATAGCCGCGCCCGCGCCGGAGCAGGGCTTTGATGTTGCCGTTGACCGTCTCGACCACTCCCAAGGGAACCTTGGTCCGGCAGTAGTTCAGGATTCCGTCCAGATGATTCAGCAGCATGTCGGCCAGTTTCTCCATGGGCTTGAGCCGCTGCCAGCGCAGTTGATCGATCCAGCTCTTAAGGTAGCGCAGCATCGCGCCCTCGTAGCGATAGCTCCACAGCTGTCAAGGACGGAGTAAAAGTAGACCACTGGGGCGGAGTAAAAGGGAGCCAGTAGTAGGCAAGAAGGTGATGTTTCGGGGGAGGAGGGGCGCCGGAGCGTAGCGAAGGC
>DAIDGW010000077.1 GCA_027452245.1 Acidobacteriaceae bacterium | reverse complement strand
CGAAATTAGCACTCGAAACCATTTGTCCGGGACGT
The DNA here is from genome assembly GCA_027452245.1 of Acidobacteriaceae bacterium. Taxonomy (GTDB): domain Bacteria; phylum Acidobacteriota; class Terriglobia; order Terriglobales; family Acidobacteriaceae; genus Sulfotelmatobacter. Next base: position 4,402 of record DAIDGW010000077.1, on the reverse strand, counting down.
ATAGGATGGCACATCGGCGGTGGGATCCGCTCGTTGATCCAGCACCGCTCCCCCAGTGAAATGATACGAGCTACGCTTCGCAATAAAAACCTTCGGAGACGGGCGACGCAGTTTGGGCGCCTGGTGCGACACTCCGCGGTAACACCTCTATCCGGAAGAACCCACCAACCGCAGCTTGTGACCAATGGCGAACTGGGAGTGACGTTCATTGGACACGCCAGTTTTTTCCTGCAGATTGGGGGGAAACGAGTGCTGGTGGATCCTAACTTTGCGCGCTGGCTTTTCGTTCTAAAGCGGCTGCGGCGGCCGGGACTGGAAATACGCGATCTACCTCCGATCGACCTGGTTCTGATCACGCACGCACACTTCGACCATCTGCACCGGCCTTCCCTGCGAGCGATTGTGCAGAACAATTTAAGGCGCGGAGAGGGGGCGCCGTCGATCATCGTTCCGACGCATGTGACCGACCTGGTATCGGACACCGGGTTCTCGGAAATTATCGAACTCGACTGGTGGAATACATCACGATTTGGAGAGTTGTCGGTGACCTTGGTTCCGTCGCGGCATTGGGGTGCGCGGATCTTGAAGGATTCACATCGAGGATTTGGCGGGTACGTACTGCGGGCAGGCAAGCATTCGATCTATCACGCGGGCGATACCGCATATTTCAGCGGATTCCGCGAGATCGGGCGGCGGCTTTCGCCGCAGGTGGCATTGCTGCCGATCGGGGCCTACAATCCGGCGCAGTACCGGAACGTGCATACGAATCCTGCGGACGCGACCCAGGCCTTTCTGGATCTGAGAGCGCGGTGGATGGTTCCCATGCACTATGGGACGTTCCGGCTTTCACATGAACCCGTGGAGGAGCCGCTGCAGTTGCTCGAGGAAGAAGCGAGGGCGGCGGGGATCAAGGACCGGGTGCTGGTGTTGGAAGAGGGCGTGACCAAATTCTTCTGAGCTGTTCCTGCTGGGTTATTTCACTGCCTGGGCGAAACCGAAAAGCGTGCCCGACAGGCAACCGGACGGTCATTCCTCACGCAGGGGATGAACCTCCATTCACGAGTGGCGTAGAGAAGAGTGGCATCCCCTGAAGGCTGTCCGACGGGCGTAGCGGAGCGGACCTTTCCTGCAGAATCAATCACAAGATCCAAGAACTGTTCGGATTGCGGCACAGTTTCGGCGGAGGTGTCGGCCGAGACGGGGCGAAACATCAGGATGGCTTGCGGAGAACTCGCTTCGGGCTTGTCGCCGGGCGACGCGCTGATCGCGTCAAGAATAGGAACCCGCTTCTTAATTTTGAGCCTGCGAGCAGGCGCGACTCCGTCGATCTGAGCGGCGATGCCGTGAGCGCGCATTTCGACAATGGCGGACCGAATGCGGCCAGTGTCTGGCGTTGGCCATAATTCGGTGAGGGAACGCCAGGCTTGCGCTTCGCGTCCGCTGTACAGATAGGCCTACACGATCTGAAGCACCTTGGCCCTGGTGCTACGAAGGGATTGCTGCTTCTGAAAAGGTAGAGAACTGTCGGGCAGGCGTTTGCCATCGCTGAGTTTAAATTGGCGCAGATCGGAATCGGTCACTTCCGCCCGCAGGCTCGCAATCTGATTATCAAAATACGATTGAAATTCGGCACTGACATCAAGAAGCTTATTGTGGTTGAAACGAAGAACCATGGTGGGCGCGGTTTCCACATCGGCGGACGTCAGCCCTGCAAAGCCATTTATCGCAGCGGCATCGGACGTCCAGATTTCGACATGGCCATCGAGATCGGTATCGGCCGCGATGAAATAGCCTCCCCCGGTGATGGTTCGCAAAAGGCGCGGCGGAGTGGTGAGGGAGTAGACCCGGTATTCCACGCAGCAATCAGCGGATGATTTTCTGATAGCCAGAGTACTTACGGGCGCTCTCAGCCCGAGGTCGATACCGAAACTGTCGAGATCAATTTGCGCAGCGTTGGTGACAACCGAGAGGGAGTGTTTCTTCCAGGCAAAATCAGCGGCGCATGCGCGGGTAGCCAGTTGTCCCGCCTTCAGGGCCCCGACACGAATGCTGAGGCCGTTAGCGGGAAATTCCGTGTTGAAGGAACCCGCACCATCGGAACACAAGAAATGCTGGTCCTGTGCAACACAGGCGCCACTTGCGAAGGCAATGAGCCACGATAGGCAGATTATTGCTCGGGTAAGCCGAATTGCAGTGAGGCAGCGCATGCGAGGCAACTTGAGTCTACTGCAGTGCGACAACTGTTGAGGGTTAATACGCCAGCAGAATGCGAAGATCGCGCAAATTGTTCCCGGTGGGGCCGGTCTCGATCGTATCCCCGAGGGCTGAGAAGAACGGGAAGGAATCGAAATTCCGAAGCGCAGATTGCAGGTCGAGGCATTTTTCGCGAGCGCGCTCCTGAGTGCTGCCATCGGCTATGGCGCCGGCGGCAGGGCTGTTGCCATCGATACCGTCAGTTCCAGCACTGAGGACGGTAATGTTTTCTCCTCCGATCCGGGCAGCGCAAGCCAGGGCAAATTGCTGATTGCGGCCCCCCGTGCCCTCGCGAGTCAGTTTCACCGTGACTTCTCCACCGGATATCAGGCAAACGCGGCCAAACTCGTTGCGCAGATTGCGAATCCGATCGAGAAGGTAGCTGGCGGCTTTCTCGTAATCCCAGTCATCGCAGGAGTTGTCGATCTTGACGACGAATCCATCATGCTCTGCGGCAGCACAGGCTTCTTCAATGGCCGTTTGGTTGGAGAGGATGGTCCACCAGCGGGAGATGAGGAAGGCAGCATCGTCGGACTTGGGTGTTTCGTCGATGGCGTGCCGCTCAAATAGCTCGCGAACCGAGGGCGGGAGTTGTGGCAGCATGTTGTATTGCGCAGCAATGCGGCCGCAGTCTTCTACGCTTGTCGAATCGGCCATCGTGGGCCCGGAGGCGAGGGCGTCGGGCGAATTGTCGGGCACGTCGGAAACGAAGATGGAGACCTGCCGCGCGGGAGCGGCGGCCTGAGCCAGACGTCCTCCTTTGACGGCAGAGAGGTGCTTGCGGATGGCGTTGATTTCCGCGATGGGCGCTCCGCAATTGACGAGGACACGGTAAGTCGCGATGACATCATCGAGCGAGATTTCGTCATCGATGGGCTTTTCAATTACGGCGGAACCACCTCCGCTAACCAGAAAAATAACGAGCGAGGCAGACGTCCGGCCCTGAAGCGCCTTCAAGGTTGCACGGGCGGCCGCGATGGATTCGGCATTGGGCAGCGGATGGCCGCCATGGAAATAGCGAAACCCTCGCAGTTGGGCGGGCGGCACGACCGAACTGGCGATGATTCCTTCCAGTGGCATACCGGTTTCGTTGAGCAGCGCTTCGGCCATGGTGTGTCCAGCCTTGCCGATGGAGACAACGAAGACGCGGTCATACGCGTTGAGATCGTAGAGGTCTTCACAGACGCGCAAGATGCCGCGATCGCAATGAACATGGCGGGCAAACCCTTTGGGGATGGTAGCTTCTCCAAGGGCTTGAAGGAAGATGCCGAGAGCGGATTTCCGCATCTGATGAAAAAGTTCGTCGCGAACGGCGGATTCTGACATGGCAGGTCCTAGGTGATGAGCGGGGTATGAGATGCGACGGTCTCTCGTATCCAGGCTTCTATGGTTTCGCGCAGTTCGCGAAGGCGTCCTTCAAAGAAGTGGTCGGCGCCTTCGATGACGACCAGTTTCTTAGGATCTGGAATTGATGCGACCAGCTGTTCGAGTTTCGGACGTGGTCCGAACTGATCGCGCGCGCCGCTGACGAATAACTTCGGCTTCACGCAGTCATGCAGAAATTCGAAGCTGTAGTTGCGCGGAGTTTCGGTTTCTTCGGCCACCGGGCTGACGGGAGTACCGACACCAATTAAAGCCTGTACGCGAGGATCGGATGCGGAGGCACGGAGTCCTACAGCCGCGCCGAAGGAGAAGCCGGCGAAGATCAGCGGGAGGCGGAACTCCTGATCAAGCCAGTCCAGCGCGGTGCGGAGATCGTCAATTTCGCCGCGGCCGTGATCATGCTCGCCCTGGCTGAGCCCGGTGCCGCGGAAGTTGAAGCGGAGCACGGGAAATCCAAAGCTGTTTAAGGCTTTCATCGTGTGGAAGACGACTTTATTGTGCAGGGTTCCGCCGTAGAGGGGATGAGGATGGCACACCAGCGCGGCGTGAGTCGCGGTTTGGGCTCCGGCATTGAGGAGCGCCTCGAGGTTTCCGGCCGGCCCGTTCAGAACAAACGAGCGAATGGTGGAAGTGGAAGAGATCACGTATTTCAGATTACACCGGCAGCGGGATTCCGCGGCTTTGATATGCTCTGTGCCATGGATGCAGGCGCGCTCACTCGTCAATTGATCGATATGGAATCGGTCACCGGGAATGAAGCTCAGGT
>DAIDGW010000076.1 GCA_027452245.1 Acidobacteriaceae bacterium | reverse complement strand
ACGTCCTGGACAGCAGCCTGAACACCTGACGCAAGTGCTCACCCCAACTACTCCGGCCGATTCGCCGTCACGCTCGATCTATGTCCCGTGTTTTCAGTCAGCGCCGACGCGCTCTCGGAGGGTCCTGGACAGTAGTGGTTTACGTCCACGGCTGGGAACTCCTTTCTGGGTTCGTTGTCAAAGCTATTCCAGGAAGGCAAATCTCCCAGCGACCGCCTCTCAGCAGCAAGGTACTACGGCCCGGAGTTCACGAGCCGATGTTTCCTGGCCTGGGCGGAACAGCGGGCATCCCGCTGGTATTCATCCAACCCGGCAAGCCAGTCCAGAACAGCTTCACAGAAAGCTTCAACGGCCGGTTCCGGGACGAGTGTCTGAACGCCGACTGGTTCGACATTCTCGGAGACGCACGGCGCAAGATCGGGGCCTGGCGGCAAGACTACAACCAGCGTCGTCCCCATAGCGCGCTGGCGTACCGGCCTGCTCAACACCGACTGACATGAGGGCGAAGGGAGACCCTGACGGGGTTATGATCTACGGAGAACTCTAGTTCCGTTTAGTAGAGAAATCGGGGGCAGGTCACCGGTGGACCTGCGTCCAGTCCGACTCGGGATGCTTGCGCCAAACGGTGGGTGCGGGCCGCTGTGGAAACAGCGCGTTCGATCTGTGGGGCGTCCTTGTCCTCCGGCAGCGGCTACTTCACGCCGGCGGCCGCGGCCGCCGAGATATATCCATGGACGGTGCTCTGGGAAATGGAGCAACTGCGGGCAATCTGATGCTGGCTCAATCCCAAGGAATGGAGCCGCAGAACTTCCTTCAACTTGCGCATGGTCAGCCTCTTCTGTGGCAACGGGGAGTCTCCACCTTCTAGTGGAGTCCCGTCGCCACCGCTGCCCTGCGCGTCATTCCAATCCGATGCCGATCACCGTTCCGAACTACAACCTAAAAACTGATCGGCATCCGTTCGGAACGCTGATCGACATCCCTCGGAATCCGCACAAGAACAAGATGGAGTTCAGATAGCGCTCACGGCTAGAACGCTGAACCGCGCTGACGCGCTATTTCGATCACGGCCGGATTGAGATAGAGAATAACGCCGCCGGATGGGCGCTACGCTGTGTCGCCCTTGGCCGCAAAAATTACGTGTTCGCAGGCTCCGACGCCGACGGCCGCCGTCCTGCGTCCATATATAGTCTGATCGATTCAGGGACGCTGAACGGCATCGATCCCGAGGCGTACCTGCGGCACGTGCTGTTGACAATCAATGGCCGGATTTGGGTGACCGCCGAGGCCCGATTGGGCTGAACCACTGGTTGCTCAGGGGATTCCTGGACTAAACTAGTGGTCATGCGCATGCACGTTGCAATTGTGGGTCTGCTTGGCGGATATCTGATTTTTTGCGGGTGCACGCAAAAGCTACCGCCCCAGCAAGAAAGCAACTCGACTCAGACTGACGTCCGATCCATTGGCCCAACTCTCGTCAAGCTCTATCCTGATGAAACCATAGCAGGCCAAGCATTCAATCGACAGGCCAATGGCAGCTCAGCATTGGCCGCCGCAACCCTGAATGCCAAGAACAACACGGCTATCATTTTCGACGGCCAACGACTGGAAACCGTGTTCGGTGGGGAATCCCTACTGACCGCGGTGGTGCCACCGGCACTTTATGCAAAGCCTGGAAAACACGAAGTATTTCTCCAAACTGATTCGCGCAAGTCAAACGTGCTGTTTTTCAAAGTTCGTTGATGCTGTCAAGATTAGCCAAAAATACCGAAAAACGTTTCCGGGTGGAGGTAATTTGTTTCTAAATAGTGGCAATCAAGCTCCCAGATCCAGTTAAGAACTGCTTGATCGAGTGGCTCACGAAGGTCGTAATTCGGGCCGTACATCGTATCAAAGAACCTTCTCGATAGACTAAAGTAGGGAACGAACTGCCTCCTTACAAACATGGAATTCAAAACAGGAATAATGTCCTCCGACCGGATACATTCCATCGATCCTGCGCTCGTGTCCATTTCCCAGACGTCCTCGTCTATGCGAGAGGTATCATACGCGGTGTGATTTATACGGAAACGCGGAGGCAGTGTGCGGAAAAGTGCGCGCACAACTTCCCTTGTCTTTGGCCACATTAGATACCCGTTCCTCGTGGACACATCTACGGTTATGAGTTCGCCTCCGTTCCGGAGGGTCCGGCGGATCTGTTTCGCGAGGCGCTCCAGTTCAAGTACATGGTGAAGTGAAGCGTGGCAGAACACGACATCGAAGCTCGCGGCATCCAAATCGATCGTGTTCAGGTCGCCGATGTGGAAATCTACGCAGAGGCCTTCCTGGTCGGCGCGGTCCTGGCCGAGTTGAACGAGGCTGGGATTCAGATCAACACAGGTTATTTTTGAATCCTTCGCCTCTCGGGCCAACGACAGTTCGATGCCCCCGGGACCCGAGCCAAGCGAGAGCATTCGGACGCCGGGTGAATGCTGTAAACGGCGCAATACGTGCCCCATCAAGTCCGATCCCGTCAATCCCCGAACGAGTGCAGCGGCGCGAGTTTCGATCTCAACCCACGATTGGGGCACCGGCTGCTGCAACGTCTCTCGGGCGCTCTGCCCTCTTTCGCTCTGATCCTCAATGAAGATCTGATTATAGTGCTCGAGTTCCTCGTGAGTCAGTCTCTGATATTCAAGGCCTTCAAGCCTGAGATCTATTGGTCGCATGAACGACTCCAACCGAGTCAATCTTCAACTTGAAACAACAGGGTATCCGATTCACCCTGATCGTTGACAAGGGATACCGGGATGCGGCGCGGAATACGATTAAAGCTGTCAGGCAGCTCAGCACTCAGCAGGAAGGAATCGCCATAAGCCGTCTGGAGCAGTTGCCCATCGAACCGAATCACAGTACCCGGGCTGGCGTTTTCGCACTCCACAACGAGAGCAGAACACCCATTCGGTTGAGGATTGATGGGTTGCCCGATGGAGGTGCGAGAGGGGAACAGGTGCTTCAGGATCAGCTGAGGAGCGCGCTGCGACACCAATTCCGGGCTTCCGAAGAATTCGGAGAGCGGAATCCTGTCGCCGTCGCGCAGAGGCGGTACACCGGCCCTGATCTTGTGGTTGATCCAAGTTGTCTTCCACTTCGACTCGAAGTACTTGCGGTTCTTCTCAAAAAGCGCCAAGGCTTGAGCGGAGTCGATCTTCCTAAACGAACCATTGCCGAAGTGATGAATGAAACAGTCCTCCACCACAAGGATTCTGAACCCAGCCATTCGGACTCGAATACAATAATCATCGTCTTCAAACATGCCGATACCGAAGCTCTCATCCAGATCGCCAACATGGCTCCAAACTCTGCGCGGCACGGCAGCACAAAGAAAGGGCACGACATCCAACTCCTGTGTCCTGCGGAAATCAGTCGAAACACGCTCCCGAGCGAAGCGGTCCATTTCAGCCAGCGTTCTGTATCCAGTTTGAATTCGAGTTTCATTACCCGAAAAATTCGTTACTGGTCCCGTGATACCAACCTTGTCATTCTGCGCAAGCGGAAATAATAAGCGTCCCAGCCAACCCCACGTAACGACGGTATCCACGTTCAGAAAGACGAAAAACTCACCCCGAGCTTGCCCTGCGGCAATGTTGTTCGCTGCGGCAAAACCGCGATTCTGTTTTAGGAGGGTGACACGGAGTTGCGGGAATGTATTCCGGTACTGATCCAACACTCGCTGAGAGCCGTCAGTCGAGCAATTATCTACCAAGACCAATTCATAATTCGGATAAGCTGTGTTTCGACGGACGGAATCGAGAAATGGACCGAGAAATTCCACAGAGTTGTAGGAGACAGCCAGGATGGAGACCAAGGGGTAGGCGCTTGTGAGTGATTCTTCAATGGCATCAACCCGTCGTCTCCAACTGTTCAGTTCAGCGTAAGCAATTCGCTTGTCTCTGATCTGAGGACTCGATTCTGCAAGAGCTCGATCAAGCTGGCTAGTAAACTCCGCGGCGGTCTCACCAAAGTAAAGAAGATCACCGTGATCGAGGACCTCTGGCAGCGGCGTGGCGATAACCGGTTTGCCCTGACTGAGGTATTCGTACACCTTCACAGGGTCCACTGATTTAGTTAGCCGATTTTGCACAAAAGGGAACAGGCAAGCATCGAAACCGCGAAGGTATGATGGGATCAGACGATAGTGTTTCTCTCCGAGCATTTGCACGTTCCCCAAGCTTCGCAGTCGCGATACATCGCAGCCGTGCACTTCCCCGATAATCACAAAAGTATAGTTCGGCCTCGATTCGGCCAACTCGGTCATCAACTTCACATCCACCCAATCGGCGATCGCTCCGTAGTAACCAATGACCGGTTTCACAAGGTCTTGCAAGAGCGGGCTCGCAGGCGCGTTCTGAAAGAACTCGAAATCCACGCCGTTTCGGACCCGCAGGACCGGCCGGCCGCTTTCTTCATGCAGGCGTCGCTCCAGTTCCGAGGACGTGGCGATCAGCACATCGCTCTCCTCGGCTAACAATCGCTCCTCTTGCAGGCTGAAGTCTGAAATTCGAGGTTCAGCCGTCCAACTTCGCCAGTCATCCATGCAGTCGTAGACGATTCGCGCGCCGAGTTGCTTTCGAAGTTCGAGCGCGACCTCCCTCCAGAATGGAAACTGAACGAGGACAATCGTTTCACCCAATCCAGCGGCGCGATAGAGTGAGACGATTGAATTAGCCAAGTCATGAGCGCGTTCGGCATTCAACGGGTCGCTGTAGATCCGCAACTGCGGCCCACTTAGCCGTAGCTCATAGAGATTCTCTCTCAATGGGACCGTTTCAAACTCACGTTCGGACGACAGGCCCACGAAACGCGAAGGGCTAACCCAGAATACCCGATGCCCGGCATTGGCAAATCCCGAGGCGAGTTGTTGAGGGCGCTGGAACCGAAACTCGAAGTCGAAAACTGGGAGCACGACAATGTCTGTCTTGGCGGTTGTGTGGTTAGGCACCCCACAAGGCACGTGTTCACTAGGTTTGTCGCTGGGCTCGGACCAGTGGTCCCAGATTCTAGGCAGCCGCACATCGAATTTCGAGAGGTTGTCGCGCCTAAACAACAGTTCCGATGGCACAAGAAGACTGGCCAGCTTACCTCGGAGTCCTTGACGTGTCCACAGCGTATATGCCTTGCGAATTGCCAACATGACCTGCCACGCCCGCTGTCCTCTCAGGCTGGCCAATGCCGATTCCAAGTCGCGCTCAAAAGCGACTCCTGCCTTGAACAATCCTTCCTTGAGAGCAGCGTACCTTTGAGAGAGCTCATGTACCTGAGCCCTCGTAGACTCGATATGCCGGTCCCTCTCAATAAGCGCCTTCTCGGCCAAGGTCGCGTTTCGCTCCAGCTTAGCGGCCTCGTCAGTTAGGTCCGCGATACGTTCATTGCCGACCGTCAGTTCACGCTGCAGGTTCTCAACTTGACGGATCGAGGCTGTATGGGCTGTTCGAATTTCTTCAAGCTGAGCTTCGAAGCTTTGAATTCGCTCAAGGAGCCGGCGGTTCTCGCTACTTGCGATTGTGAGCGAAACGCCAAACGCCTGAAGTTCCTGGGCGTGGCCGGAGATCGCGGTCCGAGCAGTAGTGAGATCCTTCTTAGACTCAGCCAAGCTATGGGAGAGGGACTCATTTGCCGATTGCAGGGCAGCCAAGCCAGTAGCTGTAGAACTCAGCGCGCTCTCCAGCCGCAGTTTGTCATCACTAAGCTCACGGATCTGGGCCTCGTAGCGTTCTCGCTGATCGGAGAGCCTATCGGCTATATCGCTGGTCAGTTCAAGTCGAGCGCCAAGACGTTGACGTTCCACCTGTAGCTCCGACGCCTGTAAAGTAATCGAGTTCAGTACCGAGATGAGCGAGCGCCTTTCTTGAGTCGTTGCCGAGCGCTCCTCAAGGAACTGTTGGGTGATGGATTTTGCTGACACTTCACTCTGGCGAACTCTATCCCGAAGGCTCAGAATTTCTCCATTCTTTTGAATGACGGCCGTAAGAGCATCGGAAAGCGCCGCGGTAATGATGTCAGATTCCACTCGATCTTCAGATTCGAACACCCAACCAGGGGAGGCTTCTTCTGGGCGGACACTACCTAGGGCAGCCACCATATATGCTTTTTGCCGTAGATCGACTACAGGAGCTTTATGGATGGTCAGGAGAAAGTCCCGCAAACGCGGGGAGTCGCTTGTGACTTCTTTGATGAACGATTCGGTCCAATTCATTCCCAGATATGCAAGGCCCAAATACTTGACACCAGCGACTTCAAAAACCTTGCGCAGCCCGCTGGCAGGTACTTCTTTGCCCCAGGGCCATTCACCGGCGGCTGCGCGTTTGAGCCTCCAGATCCAGTACCAGTAGCAGTCGCGATTGGGGAGCAGTACGAGGACATACCGGCGGCTTCTTCTTGCCATGCCACGCAGTAGCCGCGCCTGTTGCTCCACGGTATAATGCTCCAGCACGCCCGCATTGAAGACAATATCAAACTCGGCCTCGCAAGGCGCTTCGATGTCAGACAGGATAAACTGAGCGGCGACACCTGCGCGGTCAAAAACCCGCCTGGCATATCGGAGTGCCTCCTCGGAGAAATCGAGAATGCTTGTCGAAAACAGACCGGTTCGCGCGAGGGCTAGACTTTGCCAGCCTCCTCCCGAGCCAGCTTCCAGGGCTCGCCCCCCTTCAGGCAGGAGATCTGAAATTCGTCCCACAAGTTCAGCATTGAACAGGCGGGTATCTTCGTCCTCTTCAACGAGTTCCATCCCAGCATAGTAGGCATCCCACTTGCGCTGCTCCGCCGCTTTCGTTTCCGCGGGTTGGGAGTCGCCGGCAGCCAGATCAGGTCTTGTAGAAGTTATTAGCCCGCTTCCTGTGGTGTCCATCAATGTCAGGGCTCGACCTTGTATTGTATCGCCTTCTTTGCCGCGTAGGACAAAAATGCCCCACTCTCTGCGCATGAAATTGAACTAACAGCGAGATTGCAACAAACGCTCAGATACGCCATAAGCTGCTGATGGTGAACAAGCCAGTATAGCGCGAATCCTCGCGACATTTCTCTGAATTCTCACGACTCCCAGGGTTCCTGGGAGTCGACCAGGACCCACCACTGCCGTCCAAATTAGCGACGAGTGTCCCGCACACTGACTGAGGCAACAGGAGACAGCTCCCCTTCGCCCCGCGTGAGAGACAGCAGGCGGCGTGGCACACCGGCGGGCAGTGTACGACCGCTGCTGTCCGAATTACCGCATCGAATTCGCTTCGTTTCCCGGTTTTCCCGCGCATAGGACCAGGATGCTGTCTGAATTCTGGCGGTCACGCCAAGGACAACGTCATCTGGGCGTGCATGAATCCCTGCCGAAGCGGGCAGGGCTTGGAATGGATCATTGAGCCACGTCGTCAGGTTGCGGTAGACGAACAACTGCTGCCGCAAGAGAGCCACGAGATTGGACAGGCTCCAGCCGTATGTGTTTTGCAACTCGAAATACTTCAGCAATAGCATGGAGCCAAGACCAATCAAGAACAAGATGGACTTCAGATACCGCTCACTGAAATCTCGTTCGCCCGAATTCCACAGAATGACGCTGAAATCTACGCCAGAGCTGAGCCAATTGGCGTTTCATGAAGTGGGATCTTCCAGAAGGGTCAGAAGCGGCGGCGGCGGTCGAAGCAGAAGCGTAAGAGTAAGGCCCTCACCGTCTCGAATCTATGAGACCTCACCACTTCCCCACGATTGGAATTTGTCCCGTCCCGCCCCAAAATGCCACCTTATCGGTCGGCGGGTCCCACATGAAATTCCCATCCACATCGATCACCCACAGCCCGTTCAGATATGCCGCGATTTTCGTCGTTCCCGATCCGTTCCAGTCCCCTACCACCGGCAGGTACCCGGTCCCTCCAAAATACACCAGTTGATCCGTGCCTGGCCCATCCCATTGGAAGTTGCCATTGTAGTCCAATAGCCACAAGCCATTATTGTAGGCTCCGATCTTGGTCGTCTTCGACCCGTTCCAGTCCCCGACCACCGGTGTGTAACCCGGACCTCCGAAAAAGACCAGCTTATCCGTTGCGATACCGTCCCATTGAAAGTTGCCGTTGTAATCGATCAGCCACGTCCCGTTCTGATAAACACCGATCTTCGTTGTGCCTGACCCGTTCCAGTCTCCCAGCACTGGCGTGTAACCGGGCCCCCCGAAGTAGATCAGTTTGTCGGTCGTCGGTCCATCCCATTGGAAATTGCCGTTGTAGTCTATCAACCACGTACCGTCTTGGTAAACTCCGAGTTTCGTCGTGCCCGAGCCGTTCCAATCCCCAACGAGTGGAGTGTACCCCGGTCCCCCAAAGTACACCAATTTGTCCACTCCAGGACCGTCCCACACTCCGTTGCCGTTGTAGTCGAGCAACCACGTCCCGTTCACGTAAAGGCCAACCTTGGTCCGCCCGTCACCGTTCCAGTCACCGTACACTGGGATCTCTCCAGGCTGCCCTAAGCTCCAAAACACCAGACTGTCGATGCTGGTTCCATCCCAGGCGAAATTGCCGTTCTCATCTAGAGTCCAATATCCTCCGTTGTATGCACCAATCTTAGAGGGGGTTGGCGATAGGCCATCTATTTGACTGAACGTCACTGTCGTTCCGGCAATTAGGACCTGTGCTGATCTGGAGGAACCAGTGTTCGCCGTGGCATCGATTGTCAACGACCCGGGCCCACTCTGTGCGGTGGATCCATCGACGCTTAACCAAGATGGCACGCTTCCAACCGTCCAACCACAGCCAACTTGAGTTGCAACATCAATCGTAATGCCTCCTCCCGTACTAGAAGAATTCAAGGTATTTGTCGTGATGCCAGTTTGCCCTGACTGAATTGTGTAGGTGCACGTTGACGATGTCGGCACCAACACCCTAATCGCACCATCCAATGAATCCGCTAAGAAGACTCGACCAGTGTTGTCGATCGACAGGCCTACCACAAATCCAATCTGCGCGCTTGTCGCAGGCCCGCCATCGCCCGTATATCCTGAAGTACCGCTTCCAGCCACGGTGGAAATGATTCCAGCCGGTGATACCATTCGGATTCGGCTATTAGCCGAATCCGCAATCCACACGTCACCAGATGAATCAACCGCAACGGCATAAGGGCTGTTTAATTTCGCCAACGAAGCCGGCCCCCCATCCCCTGCATACCCGGGCTGAGTACAGCGGCCGGCGAAAGTGAAGGTCCCGGCACTATTCACCTCGCGAATGCAACTGTTATCTGTATCCGCAATGAAGATATTTCCGTAACGATCGACAGCGACACCCGATGGATCGTGGAATAGCGCAGCAACGCCTAGTTCACCGTCCCCCGCATAGCCAGCGAGTCCGTTGCCGGCGACGGTTACCAGGAGTCCTGTGGTGGATAGTTGTAACACTCTCTGGTCCCCTGGGTCGGCTATGTAAAGGTTTCCGTATATGTCTTGAGCCAGACCATCTGGAAATGACAAGCCTGTAGCGGTGGGTGACCCGCCGTCTTGAATATCGAAGAATCCGGTGTTCCCGGCCACGGTGGTGATCGTGCCGGACGAAGAAACCATTCTAACGACTCCATACAGTCCGACGGCAATGTAGAGGTTACCGTTCGTTCCCATCAAGACATCGTTGGGAGACCAGAGCTGGGCAAGCGTGGCCAAGCCACCATCGCCCGAATTGCCAACGCTTCCGTCCCCGGCATATGTGGTAATAGTGCCAAAGGCTGACACCATCCGGACTCGATTGTTCTCACTGTCGGCAATGTATACATTTCCTTGTGTATCAACGGTGACACCCTCCGGATTCCCGAGGAAGACGCTTGTAGCCGGCACTCCGTCAGTTGAGTAGGAATACACACCGTTCCCAGCAACGGTACTTATAAGTCCACTCCCACTTACTTCACGGATTCTACGATTGCCGGAATCGGCGACGTACAGATTGCCGTTTGCGTCGACAGCTACAGCAAGGGGCCCCTGTATTCCCGTAGCGGTCGCGAGCACTCCGTCCGTGGTGAACGAGTCAGAACCGTCTCCGGCAACAGTCGAGATTACACCCTGGGTAGAACGTTTCCTAACACAGTTGTTGAGGTCATCCGCGATTATCAAGTCTCCCTGAGTGTCTACGGCTAGCCCCGTGGGGGACGAAAGCTCCGCTAATGAGGCGGTTCCACCATCACCGGCGTAGCCTTGATTGCCGTTACCGGCCACGGTTGTAATAGTTCCGGCCGGTGTGACCATACGAATTCGGTTATTGTCTGAGTCGGCTATGTAAAGGTTCCCGAAAGCGTCAAACGCAACACCAGACGGAGATGACAATTGCGCGTTCAGTGCCGGCCCTTCGTCCCCGGAGAAGCCGGGTAGTCCGTTGCCGGCGATCGTGGTGACTACTCCGGAAGTCGATACCTTTCGAATAGTGCTGCTTGTCGCTATGTATAACTGACCTGTGGAGTCCAGCGCTATTCCTGTGGGACTTGCGAGGCCCGCTGCGGTCGCCGGCCCGCCGTCTCCGCTATTCGTTCCGTTCCCGTCTCCTGCAACCGTCGAAATGTGTCCATCGACTGTAATTTTACGGACCCGGTTGTTTGCCGTGTCTGAGATGTATATTGTTCCTGTTGAATCTACGGCTATCCCTGTGAAACCGGTGTCGAGATTTAACTGCGCGTCAATGGCTGCGCCACCGTCCCCGGAGAATCCAGCTCGCCCGGTTCCGGCTATTCGAGTCAGCACTCCGCTTGTGTCAATCTTGAATAGGCTGTTAAGGGCCGTGACGTAAAGTGTTCCTTGGGGTACACTGAATGCCAATCCAGATGGATTGCCAAGTGGCATTACCGTCGCGGCCATGCCACTTGGCGGTAAACCGCCACCGGCGAAAGTGGTGATAAGGTATTGGGGTTGTGCTTTTGCGCACGCTAATAGCGTGGCAGTTCCGAAGATGAGCTTTTCCCATCGAGCATTCACGGTCGCGTCCTGCGAATTGGTTCCGATCGAGTGATCGGCACGAAAGAGCTGGAACTTTAGACCTGGGCACCTTTTGCCGATGATCGGCTTTCTGTTGATTAGTGATAACCGGTCTTAGGCGTTTCGCAAGGCGAATATTGCCGGTGCATGGAAGGAGAGACCTGCTACTCATGATCGCCACTTCTTCCGCGCGAAATGGCGCCCGCGAGCCAGTTTAGCGGTCTTCTCGGCCCAGGCTTAGATGCCGATGTAAAGATAGGCGGGCACCGACTTTGCTTGGCGAGTCTGCTGCGCTTTGGCGACCACCTCTCGGCTCGTCGGGCGCGGAGAATCGCACCCCCGGTGCTGTGTTTGCGCCAACCGGTGAGCGTCGCTACTCTGAATCGTCACTTCCTAGACGGCGCTTCTAGTATTACTGTCTTAGAAAAGATTGAATCTGTTGGGGTTGTCGGAGCTCCAGGTGCCACTATGAGAGCCGTGGGTGTGTCGCGGTGAAGATCCAGACGGCTGAGGACATTCATCGGCTGGTCTGGGTTACGAGGGGCGCTAGCGCTTGTGTTGTCCACACCGACTGGGGCGGAATCAAAAGGGAAAGCTGCGGATGCTGTATTACCAGTAGGGCCGGAAGAGCGACAGCGGCTGCAGTCGGTGGGCTCGCCGACAAAATCGCGCTGTCTCGCTTCGGAGAAACTCAGCAAGGTGAAGTAATTGGATGGTCCGTGGTGCACCGCGCCAAACCCTTCGCGCCCCACCTCGTGCGTGACTGACGTCGATATCGATGCCGAGGATCATCCAGCGCGCGACCCGCAGAAGGGGCAGTGAGGAAGTTGCGCGAGCAAGAAGCGAGCAATCACCCTCCGCAGGGTCGGAATCGAACTCGGATTATGCCGTTCGGGGCGAACGCGGCGACCCGCGCGGGCGGAAATCCGGCGGCGGCTGCGGGGCTGATAATCCAATATGGCCGGCGCGGGCAGAGGGGAAAAACGGTTCCGCTCGGCGACCAGGAACCCATACGCTGCGATACAAAGAGTGGCGTGATGGTGAAACCCGCGCCAGCCTCGCCCTTCATAGTGTCCTAAGCCCAACTCCTGCTTGAGTTCCTCGTAGTCGCGTTCGATGATCCAGCGATGTTTGGCCAGTTTCACCAGAGATTTCGGCGAGGTCTTCTCCGGCAAGGCGGACAACCAGTATTTGGTGGGTTCGGATTCTGTCTTCGGCCATTCGATCAAGAGCCACTCTTGCGCATGCGGTTCGGTCCGCTTCTCGTCGCGGTGGGCGGGGCGCACCCGCACGGCGGCGAAACGTCACCATAACGTCCCCTGGCTGCCCTGACGCCAACCGACATCCTTCCAGGTCGCCGCCGGCAGATGCAGCGCCAACTCCTTCACCGAAATGGGCTGGTGATTCGCATCCCGCCGTAAGCGTTTAGGAGGAGCCCCACGTCCAGGTTTTCGCGGCGGGGCCGGCAAGGGCTGTTCTCCTGGTTCCCAAACGGTGGTCGAAGAATCAATGCCGGCCACGTATTGCAGGCGAAGTTTGGTGATGGCGGTGCGGAAGGGCATGCCGTTCCCATAGCCAGCGTCCGCCAATACCACTCCCAGCGGAATCTTCAGTGCGACCGCTTGCCGCATCTGTTCCAAGGCGATTTCCGGCTTGGTGTGAAACTCAATCTCCTGGTGAACTCCGGCTTGCTAACGCCGCTCGTCATCCTGGCACCATGTCTCAGGTAGATACAGGCGCCAAGCGATCGGCAGGCTCGGACTTCAGGTGGCCACCGACAAACGTACCGCGGCCTGGCAATTGTCGTGTTTGCCGATTTGACCGAAGTACTGCCGCGCCACTCCCACCTAGTGACTTCCCTGTTTGGGAAAACCTGTGTCATCCACTATCCAGGCCACAACCGGACTGTGTTTCTGCATCACGGGCAGCACTTCCTGTCGCACATGAGCCAGCATCTCGTCGTCGTCCCAGGGTGCATCGGCCATCAGGTGATGCGGCGACTGGTGTCCGCGACGAACATTATCAGGCGCCAGGCGCGCGGCCATCGGCTCGACACTCTTGCGCTCACCTGGCAAGAGCAGACCCTTACAGTAGTTCTTCAAAGGCGTGCGCCGGTCAGGGTGCCCTGCGGCTTCCGCTAGGCCCTCAATATATGCCGCAAAGCGTCTCTCCTGTCGGCCTGGCGTAGAGAGGCGTAATCCCACAAAAACAATTCTACATAAACTTGTTTTATCGACACGGTAATGCTAGTTTGCGATCGGGCGCAAAAGGAATCTCGTGTCGCCGACCTTCGAGCATGGCCAGCGGAGTGATGTAACCGATGGCGCTGTGCAGCCGCTGCTCGTTGTAGATCGTGACGCCTTGTTCGATCAGCCGTTCGGCCGGCCCTAATCACTTGATTTCACTGCACATAACAGTCCGTTGACACGCTATGCACCCCAAGCTAATTGCGTTGGCGACAAAGCCTAGGAACGCCACCCTAGCAACTATGAATGAGCTGAGGGATGTCAAGCATGAGATTAGAAACAAGCGACAGCCACTAATAAAGAAATGACGATGGTCGATAGAAGAGGCTAGGTTGTTGCATGGTGCGCAGAGAGATGTATTTCCGACCCAGGGCGACCAAATCGACGATCTCACTAGGCGCGTGGTGTCACCTAGCTGTCATCTCAGGCAGACAGCTCAAAATACACGCCAATGGCGATTCATAACAATACGGCTACAAGAGATAAGCGGTTCCCAAGACGCTCGACCAGCGCGTGCACGACGAACAACTGGGCGACCGAGGCAACCTATTTTCATCTGTGCGTCAACAGGAACACCTGGATGAGGACCTCGCTCGCGTCATGGTAAGACTAATTTTCCCGACGGTTTTCGGCGCGGCGGCGCTTCTGGGGCAGACGATTACGGTGACGGGTGTGGCGACGACGGAGACTCAGGCTGTCATCCGGTACATTGCGCCGAACCAAAATGCGTGCACGCTGCAGGTCAGCGAGTCGCCTTCGCTCACGCCCTTAGTGCATGATGTGGACCCGGCGCTGTTCCCGGGCTCGAACGTGGATTCCCGTGTCGGGAACACGTCGACCGGGACCGAGCGGGTGTACATCGTGGGTAAGCGTGATGCCGAGACGGCCAGCGACGGGCGGCGCTATTCCCGGGCGCTGCAAGCCTTCACGCAGCATTATTACCAAATTACGTGCGGTGGAACTTCGGCGAGTGGTACGTTTCAGACAGCGAATCCTCCCCTAGGCAACGACTACGCGGACACGCCGCCGTTTGACCCGGCCGCGTACGGAAACTACGGCTGGCCGTCGATCAACTGGTCCGACCAAACCGTTCCGTATGTCGATCCGTTGACAGGGTTGCTTCTGAAAAGAATATCGTTTTCGCAGCGGAATCCGGGGATCTACGCAGGCCCAAACGC
>DAIDGW010000075.1 GCA_027452245.1 Acidobacteriaceae bacterium | reverse complement strand
ACTGGCTTCGACCTGCGCACCACCACTCTGGGGCATGTACAGCGCGGCGGTACGCCGACCGCATTTGACCGATTACTGGCCACCCGTCTCGGTGCGGGAGCAGTGGCGGCATTGGCGCGTGGAGAGCACGGGGTTCTTGTTGGTCTGAACCATGGCCAGGTGACTACGACGCCTCTGATTCAGGTCATCGGTGTCCAGAAGATGATCGATCCAGAGTTGTTCCGCCTGGCTTCCGTTTTGGAATAGCGATTGACACGACCATAGGAAAGGCTGGTATGAGCACAAATCTCAAAGACCCTGTCTGTGGCATGGTGGTATTGCCTGACACAAGTTTGGCTCTTGTGTATGAAGGCCAGACGATTCGCTTCTGCTCAGAATATTGCCGCAACAGGTTTCAGCAGAACCCGAGACGTTATCTGGCCGCCACGGAACGCATCGACGATGACGCAAAAGAAGGCCGCCGGATCGCCTATTTCACGATGGAAGTGGCCCTCGATTGTGACATCCCAACGTACTCCGGCGGGCTCGGCGTCCTGGCGGGAGACATGCTACGCGCCTGCGCGGATCTCCACGTGCCCGCGGTAGGAGTCAGCATGTTGTGGCGCAAGGGATACTTCGAGCAGGTCCTCGATCCAGACGGGCGTCAACGTGAGCTACCGGTCAATTTCAAACCTGGACGGCCGCTTCGGCCTCTCGCTCCGCATGTGGAGGTTTCGATCGAAGGCCGCACTGTATGCGTTCGCGCGTGGCAGTACGATCTCGGAGATGCGGACTTCAAACTTCCCGTCATTCTGCTGGATACCGACGTAGAACAGAACAGCGAATATGACCGGAGCCTTACTGACCACCTTTACGGCGGTGACAAGAACTACCGGCTGGCGCAAGAAACGATCCTTGGCATCGGCGGCGTGAGAATGCTTCAGGCACTGGGCTACTGCGGAATCCAGCGCTTCCAC
The DNA here is from genome assembly GCA_027452245.1 of Acidobacteriaceae bacterium. Classification (GTDB taxonomy): domain Bacteria; phylum Acidobacteriota; class Terriglobia; order Terriglobales; family Acidobacteriaceae; genus Sulfotelmatobacter. The sequence continues at coordinate 7,040 of DAIDGW010000075.1, read as the reverse complement.
ATGAACGAGGGTCACGCCAGCCTTCTGGTCCTGGAACTGCTGAATTGGCAAGGGGGAACGGAGCCCGCCGATTGGGACTTCGAAGATGTCCGGAAACGGTGCATCTTTACGACCCACACTCCTGTGTCCGCCGGCCATGACCAGTTTGATTGGCAGTCTGTGGAGCGTATTGCCGGACCGATGGTTTCGGCGGATGTGCTTCGAATGCTGGGCGGGCAGGAGAGGCTCAATATGACACTGCTCGGGTTAAACCTCAGCCGGTATGTGAATGGCGTCGCCCAACGGCACGAGGAGGTGTCGCGCGAAATGTTTCCCGGCTACCCCATCCACCACATCACCAATGGAGTCCATTCCGCGACGTGGACCTGCGAGAGCTTTCAGCGGCTTTACGACGAGTACATACCAGATTGGCGCAAAGACCCGGCGATGCTCAGGAAGGCGCTGAACATCCCAAACCAGGAGATCTCAGCCGCGCATACGGAAGCCAAGACAAGAATGCTGGCTCTCGTGAAGGAGAAAACGGGCCGTACCCTGTCCGACGAAGCGTTGACGATTGGATTCGCGCGAAGAGCGACGGCATACAAGCGCGCCGGTTTGGTCTTTACGGATCCAGCGCGCCTCGTTCAAATCGCAAGAACCGCCGGACCGTTGCAGTTTGTTTTTGCGGGAAAGGCGCACCCGCAGGACGACGGAGGCAAACGGGAAATCGAGCACATCGTTGCGGTAGCGCGAGAGATCGGACAGGACATTCCGGTTGTGTATCTCGAAAACTACGATCTGGCGATGGCAAAGCTGTTGGTGTCTGGAGCGGATTTGTGGCTCAATACACCCGAGCGCCCCATGGAAGCTTCCGGGACTTCGGGCATGAAGGCTGCGCACAATGGAGTGCCCAGCTTCAGCACGCTGGACGGCTGGTGGATAGAAGGCCACATTGAAGGCGTCACAGGCTGGTCGATCGGCTCCTCCGCCACATTGGATTCTCAGGGAGATGCCGAGGCTCTGCTGAACAAACTCGAAGCGGTCATTCTGCCGGCGTTTCATCACAACCGTGATCACTGGATGGATATCATGCGCCATGCGATTGCGTTAAACGCCTCCTACTTCAATACGCACCGCATGGTGCAGCAATATGTCACCAATGCTTATCTTGGATAGCAGGCTTCGGTCTGTCGTCCGAGAAATACACAAGGAGCGAAACTGTGAACCTTCGAATCAGAAACCTGTCGATGATCCTGCTGACTGCAACCCTCGCGGCGCCTGCCTTTGCGCAGAGCGGCGCGGACACCTACAAGGCCAAGTGCGCCACCTGCCACGGTCCCGACGGCCTTGCCGCAACCCCGGCGGGAAAGGCCATGAAGGTGCCGTCGTTCAAAACGCCGGAACTGGTCAAGGCATCCGATGCCGATCTTATCGCCGCGACGAAGAGTGGCAAAGGAAAGATGCCGGCATATAACGGCAAGCTGACCGACGCCCAGATCAAGGAAGTGGTTGCTTACATCCGCACAGTGCAGAAAAGCAAATAGGGAAACGTAAGGGGTCGCTGGCCGCTCCCGACTGATTTTCAGCGTCTGTCGTTAGTTTGATCGGTCGTGGTTGGCCAGCACTCGACTTGGAGAGAGCGATCATGCACGTCACGGCGGAGGAAACAGCATTCGCGGTCTTCGGAAACCACCTGCGAGCGCTTGATACGCTGCCGCGCCGCCGCGGCGGAAGTGCGTCAAAACGTCGAACGAACACGCCTTCAGTCGGCAAGGCGACGGATCCTGCGAATATGGGGATCCGGCGAAGGTGGCTGTCTTTCTATGTCAAGTATTTGTCAATTCGAGTCTGCATCCTGCTTGCTGTCAGCGCACTCGTTCCCGCATTGGCTCAACAACCCCGAAAGGCACAGGCTCAATCTGACCAAGATGCATTGGTCGCGTTTTTGCAACAATCCGCACCCGAGCTTGTGAGCCATTATTTTGATCTGCCAAGGACTCCGATATTCGTGATTCGCCGCATCATCGACCTTGGCGATCCTCGGGTCGTTCCCGCATTGGCTGAGGCATTTGACCGGGAAACCGAGCCCTTGCCGCGCGAGTTTCTCGCGGCGGCGCTGGTTCGGCTCGGCGATACCGACCACCTTTTCTTCGAATACGTTGCAGCGGCGGCAGTCGATGCCGCCAAGTCCGACATTCCGTACCCGTATGATCTCGCCGCCACAGCGGCAACGGATAAAAGGGACACCATTGACCTGCGCGGACAGCATGAGATCCAGGTCTGGGCCCAAGCTCACAACGTGCCCGTACTCGATGTCATCTGGAGAGCAACGATCGAGGTTCCCGCAGCGGTCGAGGCGTTGGCTCTGACAAGGGATCGGCGCGCAGTGCCGATCCTGCTGCAGGCCCTTCAATCTTCCAATCCCGTGGTCGTCCGCGAGGCGGCGCTTGGCCTGGCTCGTATGCATGAAGCAACAGCCATCGTACCGATCAAAATTGCAGGCCAACACCTGGACCCCGAGGACAGAAAATGGCTGGCAAAGTCCCTGCTATATTTTCACTCGAGGAGAACACAAAAGGCTGCCGGCTCGATGATCGGCGATTCAACACGGCTCCAGCTCTGGCGTGCGGAAATCGATCGTGACGAGGCCGAGCAGGCCGCAGTAGCAGATCTATCGAGAGCGGTGCAAGGACTGGACCACGCAGCGATCGATTTGGATCAGGTCGATGAGGCGGTCAGAGAAGGTAAATTTGCTTCAGCAGAACAATCGCTAAACAGTTATGCCCGCGAATTCGGCCACTCCCGGAAAAGCCTGACGCGATTACCGCCGGGCGGCACGGTGGATGGTCTTGCCATGGCAGTACTGGACCGGCTCGAGGTGCAGCGTTCCAAATTGAGACAGACCCTGGGATACCGTCCCTGTTTCGGGGGCAGGACCGCAAAGAAAGTCGAGGACCAGGTCGAAGAGACGTACCGGATGATGGACAAGTTGATTGCACAAAAAACCGGAGATGTAACATCCCCGTAAGCTTGCGGGCGTAAGCCGGCCCCCAAGCGGTGGGGAGAGGAGTACCGAATATCGCGAGAAGCGAGCGCCGAAATGCTGCAGGGGTCAGGAGCTTCTATTCGGATTCAGAGGAGCTTCAGACTGGATGGAGCCCGGCAGGCAAGAGGCAATCCGTCGGTTGGCGCAACCTGGGAACAACTCTCGCACGTCTCATTGGGAAGGAGAAAACCTATGCCGTGGAAGCCGAAAGGGGGCTCGTCGGTCAAATTTGCCATGGGAGAGATATATTTCGCTGCCGCTCTGGGGATCGCTTTAAGTCTGGGCCCTGGCACGGTTGAGGCGCAGCAAGCTGAACCGGTGCGGATCACTATGGATGACGCCATCCGGCTGGCGCTCGAGCACAATCACGCATTACAGGCAGGGCGCACCACGATCCAGCAGAGCGAAGCACAAGAGATCACGGCCAACTTGCGGCCGAACCCGACGCTATCCGGCGATTACAATTTTGTACCGGTCCTTAGCCCTTCCTATTTCGGCACCCCAACGTCTCAGTTGCCCCTTCCTCAAGAGGGTGACGCCTCGCTCGCCTACACGTTGGAACTCTGGCATAAGAGGCAAGCTCGATTAACTGCCGCAAAAGATCAGTCCGCGGTGACGCGCTCTGTCGTCACCGACATCGAGCGGAATCTGACCTTTCAGGTCGCATCCCAGTTCATCAGCGTTCTCCTTGCCCAATCCACGCTCGATTTCGCGCAGCAGGATCTGAAGAGCTTTCAGCACACCGTCGACATCTCCGCCGAGCGCTATAGGGCCGGCGACATCAGCCAGGGCGATTTCCTGAAGATCCAGCTTCAAGTGCTTCAGTTTCGGACTGATGTTTCAGCGGCTCGGCTGGCCCGGATTCAGTCATTGGCTGCACTGCGGCAACTTTTGGGATTTGAGTCCGTGCCTGACCAGTTCGACGTGGGCGGCCAGCTGGATTACCAGCCGGTAAACGCCGGACCTGACGACCTGAAAGCTCTCGCTCTGCAGTCGCGGCCCGATCTTCGAGCCGCGCGGCAAAGCATCACCAGCGCTCAGAGCCAATACCGGCTGGCCAGGGCGGTCGGCAAACCCGATGTGACACCCCAACTCGGTTACAGCCACGCGGGCGATGAACACACTCTCGGCTTTGGGTTCAGCCTCGCGCTGCCGGTTTTCAACCGCAACCAGGGAGAGGTCGCGCGCACACGCTTCGCCATCACCCAGTCGCAGGAATCAGCCAACGAGACCTCTCAGCAAGCGTTGACCGATGTCGTGGACGCGTATGCGGCTCTCAAAACAAGCGGTGAGATCGTGGATCTCTATCGGGGCGGTTATCTTGATCAAGTCAAGATATCCCTGGATATCAGCGAATATGCTTACCGCCACGGCGCAGCGAGTTTGCTCGACTTCCTCGATGCGGAGCGGACATATCGAGCCAACCAGCTTGCCTATCGCCAGACACTAGCCACTTACATGACATCCCTTGAGCAGCTGCGCCAGGCTGTGGGAACGAGGAGTTTGCCGTGAGCGAGCAGTTTCTGGAAGAACATTCGGGGCATCGAGTGCGGCTGTCCGGTCGATCTTTCACGGTTGGTTATCGCGGTGTTCGAGGGGCATGAATGCACGACTGGTTCGCGCTCGAAGGATCGCCGTCTCCTCTCGGCGTCACCTGGGTCGAGGACGAGGCAGCGTTCAACTTTGCGCTCTATTCAAAGCATGCAATCTCAGTCACCCTGTTGCTCTATGCCGAGATCGACCTCGCGATTCCGACGTACGAACATCGGCTCAATCCTCTCATTAACAAGTCGGGCCGTATCTGGCACTGCCGGCTGCGGAAAAACGCCATTCCGGACGCGCACTATTACGCCTATCAGGTTGCCGGCCCAAAGGAGCTAGAAGAGGGCCATCGCTTCGACTCGCGAAAGGTCCTGCTCGATCCCTATGCGCGGTGTGTGTGCTTCCCAACGCGGTTCAGCCGTGGGGCTGCATCGAACTCCGGTTCGAACGCCGGCAGGGCTCCTCTTGGACTCATCGCTTGCGAACCGCACGGCCGTTGGGCAGCGGACCAGGTCCGCCTGCATGGTTCTGATCTGGTCATCTACGAGTTGCATGTGCGCGGATTCACCAGGAGAGCAAACTCCGGAGTGGCCACAGCACACCGAGGCACATTTCTCGGCGTAATTGAAAAAATACCCTATTTGAAGGAACTGGGAATCACGGCGGTAGAGTTGCTTCCGGTTATGCAGCAGGATCCACAGGAAGGAAGCTACTGGGGCTACATGCCCTTGAATTTCTTTTCTCCTCATCATGAATATGCCAGCGCAGGAAAGCCATTCGATGCTCTGAACGAATTCCGCACGATGGTCCGAGCCCTGCATCAAGCCGGAATGGAGGTGCTGCTGGATGTGGTGTACAACCACACCGCCGAGGGTAATGAAGACGGCCCGACCTACAGTTATCGCGGCATCGACAACACGACCTATTACCTGCTCGAATCGGAGCGTCGCCGCTATCGTAATGACAGCGGCACAGGAAACACCTTGAACTGCGCCAATCCCTATGTGCGCAAGATGATCCTCGACAGCATGCGATTCTGGCGGGATGAGATGCATGTCGACGGATTCCGCTTTGATCTGGCGTCCGTCTTTACGAGGAACGAGGATGGGTCGATCAACCTCTCCGATCCGCCGGTCATCGCGGAGATTGGCGCCGCCCCTGAATTAGAGAATCTGCGATTGATCGCGGAAGCGTGGGATCCGGCGACGTATCAACTGGGCCGAAGTTTTCCCGGCATCTCATGGTTGCAATGGAACGGCCAGTTCCGTGACGATGTACGTGCCTTTGTGCGCGGCGAAGTAGATATGGTTCCGAAACTGATGTCGCGCATCTACGGAAGCTGCGATCTCTTTCCTGACGATATCGCGAACTCCTATCGGCCCTACCAGAGCGTAAATTTCGTCACATGTCATGATGGCTTCTGCTTGTACGATCTTGTCTCCTACAACAGGAAGCACAACGAGGCGAATGGCCATGATAACAAGGACGGCACCGATGACAGCCGGAGTTGGAATTGCGGCTGGGAGGGAGATGAGGCGGCTCCCGAATCGGTGCTGGCGCTTCGAAAGCAACAGGTGAAGAACTTCTGCACGTTGCTCTTCATGTCGAATGGAACGCCCATGTTCTGCGCCGGCGACGAATTCATGAATACGCAGCGGGGAAACAATAATCCGTACAACCAGGACAATGACCTCACATGGCTGGACTGGGATCTGCTTGACCAGAACAGCGATATTTTCCGCTTTTTCAGGAATATGATCGCCTTCCGCAAGAACCATCCCTCCATCTCACGCAGCCGGTTCTGGCGTGATGACATCCGATGGCACGGAACAACCGGGGACCCCGACCTCACCCGTGATTCACATTGTCTGGCGTTCCTTCTCGAAGGCGCGGCCCTCAACGATGCGGGCATTTATGTCATGATCAACGGTTCTTCCGAGCCAGTCGAATTTGTTGTGCAGGATATCCGGCCAGAGGAATGGCTTCGCGTGATCGACACGAGCCTGACCGCACCGGAGGATTTCTGCGATCCCGGCTCCGAGGCTCGTATAGATGGTTCCACATGCCGACTGAATCCTCGATCGATTGTTGTCCTTCTTCGCCAATCATGAGCCGCAATGCTTTGGGTAGACCTACCAGCCAGCGCGATGCGAAACCGAACTTCGAGGTTGAGGGCCAGGGTTGATCACGGATGTCCTCCTTGTTCCACATAAGTAAGGAATGCTATACATAGGGCAGGCCGAACCGGCACTTCCCCGAGCTTGCACCCAAGTTGCCGCGGCCCCGCGACCCGATGCTCCGGAGATCCATCCTCGTCGCTGTCTCGTTCGCGCTGGCGATCACCCAGACGCTGGCGGTGAATTGCGATCTGCGCTGTGCGCTGATGGGGCAATCCTCAGGAAACCGTAGTTGCGGTCAACATGCGGCGATGCCAATGGGGCACGAACAGATAGATCATTGTCACGGGATGTCC
>DAIDGW010000074.1 GCA_027452245.1 Acidobacteriaceae bacterium | reverse complement strand
GTCGAGACCTACGGCACGGTCGACGAGCTCAACACCGTGCTGGGCTTTGCGCGCAGCATCTGTCAGAACAACCAGATCAAAGAATGGACAAAGGACATTCAGCGCACCCTCTTCCGCCTGGGCTCGAATCTCGCAACGCCGCCCGGAGGCAAGAAGCAACCACCGAAGATCGGCAGCGATGACGTTGAGGACCTCACGGAGTTGGTGCACAAGATCGAATCTAGAGAAGGGCTGGTTTCGGATTGGTCTTTGCCGGGAGCCCATCCGGAAGCGGCCGCCTATGAGATGGCTCGCACAACGTGCCGCCGTGCCGAGCGGACTGTGGTTCGATTCACCGAATCTGGCGGCGAGGTCGACCCCCATGTCCTTGCCTACCTGAATCGCCTGTCAGATTTGATCTGGCTCTTTGGGCGCCTGCTCGAGGTCGAAGCGGGCGTGGATTCGCGTCTACGCGATGCCGAGCATCCCGGGGCGCGCTGGTCGAGGGCATGGTGATGGCGTCCTATTCCAGCGAAGAACGCGCGGGAGTGTATCGCGCCATCCGCGAGCGGCGCGACGTCCGCTCCGGATTCTCTCCCGATGCACTGCCGCAGGAGCTTCTGCTTCGCCTGCTGGCGTCGGCCCATCAGGCCCCGTCCGTCGGTCTTATGCAGCCCTGGCGCTTCGTCGTCATCCAATCGCGCGCAATCCGTGAGAAGGTCTTTGATATTTTCCAGGACGCGAGTTCCCAGGAGCACGAGACCTATGCCGGCGAGAGGGCTGAACTTTACTCGCGGCTGACCTTGCAGGGAATTCTCACCGCGCCGCTCAACCTGTGCGTGGTGTGCGATGGCGAGAGCTCGCAAGGACACTCTCTCGGACGGCATACCATGCCGGAGACGGCTCTGTACTCGGCGGTCTGCGCAATCCAAAATCTTTGGCTTGCCGCGCGTGCCGAAGGCGTCGGTCTCGGGTGGGTCAGCATTTTGGACACCGGACGTGTGAAGAGTGTGCTCAATATTCCGCCTGCGATGACGTTCGTCGGATATTTCTGCATGGGATTTGTCGAAAGCTTTGCCGCGGAACCGGAGCTTGAACGCGTCGGGTGGGAACGCCGTTTGCCTCTGGAAGATGTGCTCCGCTCGGAGACCTTCGATCAACCCTGGGGAGCACTTCAGCGATGACGAAGACGCCCGCCCTGATGGTGCTTGGAACCGGCTCGCATGTCGGAAAGTCGCTGATGGTTGCGGCACTGTGTCGCATCTTCTCTTCCGCCGGGCTCCGGGTGTCGCCGTTCAAGGCGCAGAACATGTCATTGAATTCCGCGGCAACTTCTGAAGGCCTGGAGATCGGGCGCGCTCAGGCGTTGCAGGCCGAGGCCGCGGGCATACCTGCCTCCGTTCACATGAACCCCGTACTATTGAAACCCTCCAGCGACACGACATCGCAGGTCATCGTGCGAGGCAAGATCTTCGCGCAGTTTTCCGCTGAAGACTACTTCCGCCGCCGAAACGAAGAGCTCCTGCCCATTGTTCGCGAGAGCTACGAGATTCTTGCTGCGCAGAACGACCTCATGATTCTCGAAGGAGCCGGGTCTCCGGCTGAGATCAATCTCAAGGACCGCGATATCGTAAACCTTCGCATGGCTAGGGTTGCCGGAGCACGATGCATTCTGGTGGGTGATATCGATCGCGGCGGCGTATTTGCTTCGTTGTTCGGCACGCTCGCCCTCCTTGAGCCATCTGAGCGGGATCTGATCGACGGCTTCATCATCAACAAGTTCCGGGGAGACATTCGTCTTCTGGCGGACGGTATCAGCGCTCTGGAAGAACGCATCGGAAAGGCATGCCTCGGTGTCGTCCCCTACATCGAAAACCTGCGCCTGGACGAAGAGGACAGCGTATCGATTGAACACACCGAGAGCAAGCCGTGGCTACCGGACAATTCTCCAAACCGGCTTCTTCGTGTGGCCATCATCCGTTTCCCCTCCATCTCTAACTTCACGGACTTCGATCCGCTCATTGCGGAGCCCTCCGTTGACGCTCGCTTTTGCCGAACAGCAGAAGAAGTGGCTAAGGCTGACCTCGTGATCCTGCCCGGCTCGAAACAAACCGTGGCCGATCTCTGCTGGATACGTGAGGCAGGCATCGATGAAGTGGTCCGGCTGCAAGCGGCGCGCAGGCTCGTCGTAGGAATCTGCGGCGGTATGCAAATGCTTGGCGCTGCGATCGACGACCCGCACGGGGTGGAAGGACAAGGAACACAAGCCGGCCTCGGGTTGCTTTCGATCCGAACGCAGATGAGCCGCGAGAAGACCACGCGAGAAGCCACAGGCGAACTGATCGTTCCTGAACTCTTCGGCGAGCCGCTGTCTTCTTCCACGGTGCGAGGGTATGAAATCCACGTTGGACAGACGGAGTACCTGGAAACCTCGGCTCCATTTGCTCGAATCCGCCGGCCCGGAGACTCGGAAGAATTCGCCTTCGACGGGTGTACGAACCGGAACGGTCGTGTCCTTGGCACCTACTTGCACGGGATCTTCCATGAAGACGCGTTCCGGAATGAGTTCCTATGCGCGGCAAGAAAGGCATGCGGGCTTGCACCCGCGGACTCGGTCCTCAATTGGAAACAGCTTCGGGAAAACGAATTCGAGCGGCTCGCCGGGACTGTTGCCGGCGCAGTTGATCCGCAACGCCTGCTCGGCCTGGTTGGCTTGGTATGGCTGTCTGTGCCGACTCAGGAGGGCGCATGCGCGTCGAGACGCTGACGGCCTCGTATCTCCTGGACTGGGTTTTGGGCGATCCCGAATCGCTTC
>DAIDGW010000073.1 GCA_027452245.1 Acidobacteriaceae bacterium | reverse complement strand
GTTTTTTCATGTCATAATCAAAAAACAGATGTGATTTTGGGTCATACATCAATTTCATCATTTCCTGCCGTCGATGATTGGCGCGTGCTTGCCAATGGGCCAGAGTTCCATAGGCACCATGGGACGGAATGACGCCTTTTTTCATCAGGGCGATGAAATCGGTTTCCGTTTTATAAAGCAGGCTATTTAAATCCACCGTTAAAAAATCAGTTGCGCGATCATCAAACCGGTAAGTCGTATCGTTGCCGGATTCTCGCACCGCGCGGTCTTGAATGAAAAAGTTTTCGAGTATTTTATTTGGATAAACAAAATTTAAATTTGTTTGATAGGCATGGAGCAATTTTTGATAGAGTTGCTCGGGCGTTCGAGTGTTGGCAAATGGCCGCTTTCCCACGTAGGGCGCCAACTCGCGGTCGTAGTGTCCCGCTTCCACCTCGGGACACGGTCCCCGTCCTTGACCATAATACCGATTGAGTCCGTACCGGGCCACAAAGCGAGGCGGCTTCATCCACACGTCTTTATATTCCTGATATGCCGCTTTGAGAGATTTCAGAAGCCAGACTTTGGACGCCGCGCCGGGTTTGAGATGCCGGTCAACAGCAAGTATTTCGGAGGTGGTAAAAGGAGGCTGCGAACGGCTCAGATAGTAGGTTCGGTTGGCATTGAGAATTTTGCCGTAGTGATCGATTTCATATACCAAATTGTCCACCATACTTTTGGCAAGTGACACTCGGTGATCCACGAGTAGGCCCCGGATAATAAAGTAGCTGTCCCACCCGTACATTTCATTGAAGCGGCCGCCCGGAACGACGTACTTATTCGGAAGATAGAGAAGTCCCTGGGGATGGAATTGGCTCGTATCCAGTTCGCCGAGCTTATGAATGGTGATGGGCAGTGGCTCGACATCGACATTGCAATGGCTGGCCATCTGCCGGACGGATGTGGGCTCAGGCATGTCTGCTGGAATATAAAGCACCGAAGCCTGCGACATCTTTGGATCGACGACGCTGTCGCACTCCGTCATAGAGCGAGTGAGGCTGTTCCAGGCCAAGGAAATGTAATTCAGGATCGGGGTTAATCCTGCCGGCGCCGGGTTCGAGGTGCGAACGGGAACCTGGGCGGGAGCCGGGGAAGCCGCAGGAAGGCAAAAAACAAGGAATACAATGGCATATATAGCGCGACAGTGAATCGCTTGTGCTTGGTGATCCATAGGGATGGCAATGAACGCATCAATAATAAATGGCAGTACAAGAGCGGCAAATGTCGATGGGAGATATCCAAGAACGAATTATTTCGCAGCTTTGCGCGGTTGTGAGCGGTTTTGGTTTATTCTGTGAAGTTTTCTTTCTGGGGTTCTGAGGGGGGAACGTGAAGCGATTCCTGCAGGCCGGACTCTGTCTTCTTCTCACGTTTGTCGTTGTTTCCGCAACTCATATCGCTGCCCAACAGGTTCCCAATAACATCTTTCAGGATATGCGTTGGCGCATGATCGGCCCCTTCCGTGGAGGGCGCACGCGTGCCGTTGGCGGCACCGCCGCGCAGCCCAATGTCTTCTATGTGGGTGCCGTAAATGGCGGGGTGTGGAAGAGCGATGACTACGGCCGCACATGGAATCCGATTTTCGATCACGAGTCCACACAGTCGATCGGTGCGATCGCGGTGGCGCCTTCGGATGCCAACATTGTCTATGTCGCCAGCGGTGAGGGCTTGCATCGTCCCGATCTCTCGGTAGGCAACGGCATCTATAAATCGACGGATGCCGGGAAGACATGGGGGCATCTGGGCTTGAGGGATGGGGAACAGATTCCCGCGTTAGCTGTCGATCCACGGAATTCGAATGTAGTTTTTGCGGCAGTGCTGGGACATCCCTATGGTCCAAGTAATGAACGAGGCATTTACCGCTCGCGGGATGGCGGTGAAAACTGGGAAAAGGTTCTGGGGAAGGATGAGAATACCGGCGGATCGGATGTGGAGATCGATCCTTCGAACCCCGATGTTGTGTATGCCTGCATGTGGGAGGTTCGCGAAGGGCCGTGGGAAGACAGGAATGAGTTCAACGGAACCAATGGTGGCCTGTTCAAATCGACAGATGGCGGAAAGACGTGGAATCAACTCAAAAATGAGCTTCCACAAGATCTGTCGCAAATTAATGTAGCAGTGGCCGCCAGCGATCCGCATCGACTGTATGCCACGCTGGGCATGGCAGACGGCAAGTTGGCGTTCTACCGTTCGGATAATGGAGGCGAAAACTGGTCCAAGATCACGGATGATCCGCGACCATCAGGACGCATTGGGGGCGGAGACCTGGCCATACCAAGAGTTGATCCCAAGAATCCGGACGTCGTTTACAGCACGAGCACCGTCACGATGCGTTCGACCGATGGCGGGAAAACGTGGTCGGGGTTCCGCGGAGCGCCTGGGGGAGATGATTATCAGAACATGTGGATCAACCCCGAGAATCCGAAAATTATTCTGCTGGTCAGCGATCAGGGTGCGCTCGTTACGGTCAACGGCGGAGCAAGCTGGAGCTCCTGGTATAACCAGCCAACGGCACAGCTCTACCACGTGATTACGACAAATACGTTCCCTTACAAGGTGTGCGGGGGACAGCAGGAGAGTGGTTCGGTTTGCACGCTGAGCCGCGGCAACGACGGTGCAATCACATTCCGCGACTGGCATCCGGTCGGCGTGATTGAGTATGGATACGTAGCGCCGGACCCTCTGAATCCGGACATCATCTATGGCGCGGGGCGGAGCGAGGTTTCGAAGTTTCACTGGTCGACGGGACAGGTGCAGAATGTCACGCCGATCCCGGTGCGCAATGCCAAATATCGCACGGATCGCACCGAGCCGATTATGTTTTCGCCAGTTGATCCGCACACGTTGTATTACGCGTCTAATGTGCTGTTCAAAACTACCGATGGCGGGAATTCGTGGCATCCGATCAGCGGAGACCTGACGCATGAAAATCCTGGTGTTCCGGAAAGCGTGGGCAATCTTGTTCCAAAGGGAGCCGCGAAACAGCGCGGCATCATCTACGCGCTCGCACCTTCGTTCAAGAACATCAACACACTATGGGCAGGAACGGACGATGGCCTGGTGTGGTTGACGCGCGACGGAGGCAATGACTGGGCCAACATTACTCCGAAAGAACTGACGCCATGGAGCAAGGTGACGCAGATCTCTGCGTCGCACTTTGACGACAACACGGCCTATGTTTCCGTCAGCCGGTTTCGCATCAACGACACGCATCCGTATATTTACCGCACGCACGATGGCGGCAAGACGTGGACACAGATCACCAATGGCTTACCGGAATTTGGCGCTGTAGATACGGTTCGGGAGGATCTGGAACGCAAGGGGCTGCTATTTGCCGGAACGGAAAGCGAAGTATGGGTGTCTTTCGACGATGGTGATCACTGGCAATCTCTGCAGTTGAATCTGCCGCATACGTCGATGCGGGATTTGTGGATTCACGAGAACGATCTGGTATTGGGCACTCACGGGCGGTCGTTCTGGATACTGGACGACATCACTCCGCTGCGGCAGTGGTCGGCGGCGGCTACGGGATCGAATTCGCACCTGTTTTCTCCCGCGCCGGCGATTCGGATTCGCCGAGATACGTATACGGACACTCCGCTGCCGCCGGATGAACCTGCGGGCGAAAATCCGCCGGACGGGGCCATCATTGATTACTACCTGCCCTCCAGTATTTCGGGAGCGGTTACGTTGGAGATCATCGATAGCGCGGGAAAGACCGTGCGCAAGTATGCGAGCACGGATCAACCTCCGGTAACGCAGGAGCAACTCAGTAAACAACTGATCCCGCTCTATTGGTTGCGGCCCTTCCAGGCTTTGCCCGCAACTCCCGGATTGCATCGATGGGTTTGGGGGCTGCACTACACGGCGCCGGTTTCGACCCGGCACGAATATCCGATTTCAGCGATTCCGCATGACACCCCGCGCCTGCCGCTCGGTCCGTCAGCCGTGCCGGGACGGTATACAGTGCGGCTCACGGTGAACTCCAAGAGCTATACCGCGCCCTTGCTGGTCAAAATGGATCCACGCGTGACGGCTTCGGCGACTGCTCTTGACAAACAGTTCCAGGCAGAAACGCAGCTGTCGTCGTTGTTAACGAGCACATCCGAAGCTGTGCTGCGAGCGCAGTCGATCGAAGAACAGCTTGAAAAGGTGAACGTCGGATCGAACGCTTCACTGAAAGGCTTGGTCGAGAACACCAAGAGCAAACTGGAGGCGGTATTGGGAACTCCGGGCGGCTTCTTCGGTCCTGCTCCGACGCAGGTCACGTTGCAAGTGGTCAATGGAGAAGCCGAGACTTTGTACGGACAGGTCTGGCAGGTGGACGCCGAACCCACCACCGCGCAACTAGTGGCACTCAATCAGGTTCAGCACGATGCGGACGAGGTGCTTAAGCGCTGGAATGATTTCAAAACGTCGGCACTCGCAACTCTGAATCGTGATCTGCACGGTGCGAACTTGCCGGAAGTTGAGCCAAAGATGAATCTGCACGAGGTGGAAACGCAAGTTGACGAAGAATGACGAGCGCGCCGTTAAGTCACGAAGGCTGAGTTCGTCACGTTCACATGCGGCAGTACATTGAGGCGGTCGATCTTATTTCAGGCCGAGCGCTGCTATCACGCCTTGATCCACGGTTGTCTTGCCATTCTCTTTCGTGACCACGCCGAAACTGCCAGAGTAGTCCCACATCGCCCAGCCGATGTTGTGGCGTTCAAGGATAGTCCGGACGTCGTGGAGCCATGCATCCCGACTCCTGGGATCGACATAGCGACGATAGACACCGAACTCATTACAGATGAGCGCAACGTGATGTTCTTGGGCCCAGTCTGCGGTGAGACCTATGTCAGCTTCGATGCGGGCGGGACCCCAATGATCTTGCCCATAGCGGACCACCGGAAAGCGATCTTTAATGTCAGGCACAAGCGTCGCCACGTGATCGGCATTTTCGGGCGAGGACGGATACTCTAATCCGCGCAGCCAGCGCCAATAGTTCGCGCCCCAGGTCGCGCCCTGATGGGTGAAGGTGTGTGATTCGTAGAAATGGAACACATAAACGACATCAGGATCCTGCAAAGGTTCGAGAAATGTCACGTCGTCATCATCGTCCCAGCGCGCGCCAGGAGCGAGAATTGTGTGCATAGGAGCGCCGCGGCGAATGGCGGCAGCCAGCTTGGTTTCGACTCCATACCAGCGATAGGGATCAGTAAACTCCGGCTCATTGAGGATCTCAAAAAAAAGCCAGTCTGGACTTAAATTGCCGTAACGACGCGCAACCGTATTCCAGAAGTCGCCGAAGCGCTCGACAAAGCTGTCGTCTGTGGAAAGCCGCTTCTTGAAATCGGAATCGGGATGCATATCGAGGTCGACGGCCAGGCCGGCATCGAGGATCATCCTGATGGCGCGATCAAGGTTGGAGAAATATTCGGCGCCGCCATCCTGATTACTCAAAGCGTCCATAAATGGCTGGGGATTGACGCTCAGGCGAACGTAATCAAAGCCATGGGATTTGATGAGCGCAATGTCAGCGGAAGTCGTCCAATTTTCGAAATGCTCCCTGGTGTAGCCTTTGGGATCCCAGACTTGAGCGAACCACTCACTGGCGTTGATTCCACGGAGCATGTGCGCCAGCCGCACGGCAGGAACTGTTGACATCGGAGTTTGTGCCAGTGCAGAAGCGCAAAGGGGCAAAGAGATCAGGAGCCGGATGAAACTACGTTTCATGCACACCTCGACCGCAAAATAAAAAAAGTACAGATCCACACCGGCGGTCAACTCGCAATCCCTCAGTTTACGAACTCAGGATCGGCAAGCTTCGAATTCGCTTTTTGGTCGCCGAATAGATGGCACTACAGAGCGCAGGGGCCAGAGGAGGAATCGAGGGCTCGCCAATGCCCGACGGCGATTCCGAACTCGGCACGGCATAAACCTCGACGGCAGGCGCCTCCTCCATGCGCAAGGGAGCATAGTCGTCAAAGTTGCCCTGTAGGATGCGACCCTTGTCAACGGTGATCTGGGCGCGCAATACATTGGCGAGGCCGTACACTATGCCTCCTTGAATTTGCTGCTCAAGAATGCTGGGATTCACGACCTGCCCGCAATCCACTACCGCAACGACCCGGTGGACCTTGGGTGCGTTGCCATCCATAGAAATTTCGACCACCTCCGCCACGTAGGAAGCGAAGCAACCGAAACAGGCAATACCCCGATGGCGTCCGGCGGGCAAAGGCTTGTCCCAATCGGCTTTTTCGGCGGCGAGTTGCAGGGCTCCCCGCATGCGCGAGGTGTGCCAGGTATTGCCGAAATACTGGATGTCCTGGTCCTTCGCGAGCAGGCGCAAGCGGTATTGCAGGGGATCTTTTCCTGCGCCAACGGCAAGTTCATCGATAAAGCTTTCCAGTGCGAATCCGGCTTGCAACGCATAGACCGAGCGCATCCAACCCAGAGGAACAGGCGTATCGGTCTGAACGTATTCCAGCGAGTAGTTCGCGACGGGATAGAGCGGAGCCGCTTCGTCAGACAAATCGGGATCGACGCCACCCGGACCCGGCTGGCCTTTCTGGCCGCTGATGGATGGAGCGATGATGCGGTGGCTTAGGGCAATGGGATAACCAGAACCGTCGACGGTAGCACTCAGTTGATGCAAGCTCGATGGCCGATAGGTCGAACAGCGCATGTCATCTTCGCGCGTCCAGGTGACCTTTACCGGGGCATTAACGGCTTTCGAGACGAGCGCGGCCTCCACTGCATAATCGTGTTCGAGACGCCGCCCAAATCCGCCACCCATCAGCGTGACATTTACTTTAACCTGGTCAGGATCGAGGCCCAGCATCTGAGCTACAGTATCCCTGCAATCCTGGGGAACCTGAGTTGGAGCCCACAACTCGCATTTCGACCCCTGGAAATGCGCCGTGCAGTTTCCCGGCTCCATCGGAGCGTGCGCCATAAACGGCAGCAGATACTCGGCGGAAATGTGACGACCTGCGGCTTTCGATACGTCTCCGGCGGAGTACAGACTGACGCCCTTCTTGGCGGCGGCTTGCTTTAAACCGCCGACCACGGCGGCGGTGTTCAGATCTTTATTGGGACCATCGTCCCAGGTCACCTTCAAGGCCCGGCAGCCTCGCATCGCATTCCAAGTGCTATCGGCCACGACGGCCACAGCGGAATCTCCAACTTTCCCGACGTAACTGACGCCCGGGACTTTTCTGGCTTCACTGTCGTCAAAACCTGTGACTTTGCCACCGATCGTCTGGCAGCGCGACAGGGCGGCATACTTCATACCGGGAATCTTCGTATCGATGCCGAAAAGGGCCTTTCCTTGAACCTTATCCGGGGTATCGAGGCGGGCAATACGCTGGCCTACGATCGTGTAGTCTTTGCCGGCTTTCAGCGGAACGTCGGTAGGGACGGGCAAGGTCGCGGCTTTCAGGCAAAGATCGCCATAGCTCGACTGTTTCCCCGAAGCCGGATGCTTCACTGCGCCATTCGACGCGCTACAAGCCGACCGCGGGACACCCCAAGTCAGCGCCGCGGCGGAAATCAGCATTTCACGCGCGGTCGCTCCCGCTTTGCGCATCGGGTCCCATGTGGTACGAATGCTTGCGCTACCACCTGTGCTCTGATCTCCGTAGAGCGTGCTGGCCCCGGCCTGCTCGATGGAAATCTGCTTCCAGTCGGCGTCCAGCTCTTCAGCGAGAATCTGAGGCAATGCGGTACGGACACCCTGTCCCATCTCGGAGCGAGCCACGACGATGGTGACTTTATTGTCGGGGGTAATCCGCAGATAAGCGTTCGGCGAGAACCCGGAGTCATTCGCCGATTTCGATCCGTGGGGCAGATAGAATCCGATCACCAAACCGGCTCCAGCCGCCACGCCCGCGCTGACGAACTCACGCCGGGAAAGTGGAGTCATCGCGCACCTCCGTTGGTGGCACGATGAACGGCCTTGCGGATGCGTTCATAGGTTCCGCAACGACAGAGATTTCCGTTCATGGCTTGCGTGATCTGGTCATCGGTCGGATTCGGAGTTTTAGCCAGGAGCGCTGCAGCTTGCATGATCTGGCCCGTCTGGCAATATCCGCATTGCGGGACTTCTTCGGCAATCCAGGCCGCCTGCAGCGGATGCAGCCCGTTCGCGCTGAGGCCTTCGATGGTCGTCACGCTTTTGCCGCCGATTTGTGAGACGGGCGTCAGACAGGAGCGGATCGCTTCACCATCCACGTGAACCGTGCAGGCACCGCATAATCCGGCGCCACAGCCGAACTTCGTTCCAGTGAGTTCGAGAGCATCGCGTAACACCCAGAGCAAAGGAGTATCAGGCGAGACGTCCACCTTTTTTTCGCTACCGTTGACGTGGAGAGTGAATTCAGCCATAGATCGCCCCAGGGATGATTTGGAAAGCTGCTCAACATGGTACTCAAGTGCCGTCGAAAAACGAAGTGGGACGAGGGAGGAATAGTGGGCACTGTCGTGCGAAATCAGGGCTTTGCCGGAGAGAGTTTGGACAGAACTCAGGCGCTCAGGTCATGTAAAATCAGACTTCCCGCCAGGCTCGATGTCTAGAGGCGGACGCGAAGCGCTGATGAACGATGTTCGCCGCGGTTTAATCATCGTGAATACCGGGCCCGGCAAGGGCAAGACCACTGCCGCCATGGGCACGGCTTTGCGCGCGGTGGGACAAGGCATGCGCGTTCTGATGCTGCAATTCCTGAAGGGATCGTGGCATTATGGCGAGCTCGATGCCGTGCAGGCTTTTGGCGACAAGTTCATCATGAAGCAGATGGGCCGCGGTTTTGTGAAGGTCGGTACGGAAAAGCCCGATCCGGAAGATGTGCGCATGGTAGAAGAGGCATGGGCGGAAGCAGCGAAGGCGATTGCTTCGGGTGACTGGGATCTGGTAATCCTCGACGAGATAAATTATGCGATCAGCTATGGAATGCTCGATCCGGCCAAGGTAGTCGAGAGTCTCCAGAAGAAGCCTGACATGGTGCACGTGATCTTGACGGGACGAAACGCGCACCCGACAATTGTCGAAATCGCCGACACCGTAACCGAAATGCGCCAGGTCAAGCACGCGTACGAAAAGGGAGTGATGGCACAGCGAGGAATCGAATACTGATTTGGTAATTGAGTAAT
>DAIDGW010000072.1 GCA_027452245.1 Acidobacteriaceae bacterium | reverse complement strand
CGTCGTCGCGCTGGAGAACAAGCAGTTCACGGATTTCGGGTAGCGAAAATCCCAATTGCTGAGCGCGCTGAATGAACTGAATTCGTTCGATGTCCTGCGAATTGAACAACCGGAATCCACCCTCGGTTCGCGGCGGGCGATTTAACAACTGTTGCTTTTCGTAGAACCGGATCGCGTCTATACTCAGGCCGGTCTGTTCGGATACTTTTCCGATCTGAATCCCGATTCTGGTCATACGCCTCCAGCATACACTCTGGAGTCAGCTCCAGAGTCAAGGGCCTTTTTTGCGGGGTTCGGAATTGTTCCGAGATTCAAGACGCGGCGCGATTGACGAAATCGTAGGCCTCACGCGCAAGTAGGACCCAGTCCGCTCCTCCCGCCCGAACAACGGTCCACTCCTTCATGACCCTTCCATCACGCCGAGGATCGAACCGGACTCCCTCCCCCCACGCAACGAGATCATCGACGCGTTCCCGCGTGAGTTTCGCCACGAATTGGCCCCGGCCGAACATGGCGAATATCTTCCCTTTCACCTTGAGGCCATAAGACGACATCATCCTTCCGCCGCTGACGAGACGATCTGCGGCGAAAGCTTCTACGACTGGC
This sequence comes from Acidobacteriaceae bacterium, assembly GCA_027452245.1. GTDB lineage: Bacteria > Acidobacteriota > Terriglobia > Terriglobales > Acidobacteriaceae > Sulfotelmatobacter. The sequence continues at coordinate 1,682 of DAIDGW010000072.1, read as the reverse complement.
CGGACACGAGGGTCAATCTCGTTTTCGGACCGATCCCTTGTGGTTCTTTTGGCAGCCATAAATACCGAACGATCACCGGTTCCGCTCCTGACCGCATGAATCAAGTTTTCGAGAATGCGGACTCGCGGCGACTCAGGGACCACAGCTATCGCAGCACGATTTGCCCTGCAACCCGCCAATACCTTCCTTAACGATGATCGGCACCATCAGAAGGCCTGCTACGGGATCCGCCCACCAGAGGCCGAATAGCGCGTTCAGAAGTAAACCGCCAAGCAGGATGCCCGAGAGGTATGCGCAGAAGTCGGTTTGGCGGGCATCAGCGGCCATAGCCGCGCTCCCGATCCCCGCGCTGACGCGGCGCTTTGCGCGGGATAGTAACGGCATGACAACGAGTGAAGCCACTGCAATCGCGATACCGACCGGGCTTTTTTCTGGCGATTTCCTCGTGATCAATGCGTTCACGGACTCGTAGACGACGTATGCAGAGAGGAGCAGGAAACAGAAGCCAACCATGCGAACGGTAAGGCGCTCCGCTTTTTCACGGCGGGCCAAGTCTGTGTCCTGCTGAAGGCGCCACAGCAAGGCGGCTCCGCTCGCTACCTCGATGAAGCTATCGAGGCCAAAACTGACCAAGGCTACGCTCCCAGCGATGAGACCGGAGATGAGCGCTGCCACAGCTTCGAGACTGTTCCAAAGGATTGTGAAGTATTCCAGCCGTCGGCCTCGCTTTACCAGTTGGACACGGTCAGAAGTCACCGATGCCTCCGGGCTCCTTGGTATTTCTGCCGGCGAACCACGGGTAAACGGCGGGTAGGACCAGCAGCGTGAGAAACGTTGAGGTCACAATTCCGCCGATTACGACCGTAGCCAGTGGACGCTGCACTTCCGCGCCCGCGCTGGTCGAAAGCGCCATCGGAAGAAAGCCCAAGCTGGCGACGGCAGCTGTCATCAATACAGGTCGTAGGCGGAGCAGCGTGCCCTGGTAGATCGCCGATTCGAGATCTTCACCTTGATGCCGAAATCGGCCGATGAACGCCACAAGGACAAGGCCATTAAGCACCGCCACGCCCGAAACTGCGATGAAGCCAACGCCGGCGCTCATCGAAAATGGCATTCCGCGCAGCAGGAGCGCCAGAATTCCCCCGGTCACAGCAAAGGGAATGCCCGTGAAAACCAGCGTAGCGAGCCGTGCTGAGTGGAATGTCGCGAACAGAAGCATGAAGATGAACAGAAATGTGACCGGGACGACGACGAGCAATCGGTTCCTCCCGCTCTCTAGGTTCTCCCATAAACCGCCCCACTGCATTATGTAGCCTGGCGGTAGCTGCATTTCGCGCGCCACGTCCGCTTGCGCCTGCTCGACGAAGCTCCCGATATCGCGCCCACGGACATTGACTTCCACCGAGATGCGCCGCTGTCCGTTTTCGCGGGCGATTTCGACAGGCCCTGTTTCCGTTCCGATGTGCGCCAGTTGCGCCAGAGGGATTCTCTGTCCATTCGGCGCGCTCACCAGCAGGTTTGCGAAGTCCTGCGCATTCTGCCGGACCTCTGGCTTCAGGCGAACAACCAATTCGAAACGACGGAAGCCTTCCAGGACGCGGGTCGCTTCAGTGCCGGCGATGGCAGTCTGTACCACCTGCTGAACGTCCGCCACATTGATTCCGTAACGTGCTATCGCGGCA
>DAIDGW010000071.1 GCA_027452245.1 Acidobacteriaceae bacterium | reverse complement strand
TGCCGCGATAGCACGTTACGGAATCAATGTGGCGGACGTTCAGCAGGTGGTACAGACTGCCATCGCCGGCACTGAAGCGACCCGCGTCCTGGAAGGCTTCCGTCGTTTCGAATTGGTTGTTCGCCTGAAGCCAGAGGTCCGTCAGAATGCGCAGGGCTTCGCAAACCTGCTGGTGAGCGCGCCGAATGGACAGAGAATCCCACTGGCGCAACTGGCGCACATCGGAACGGAAACAGGGCCTGTCGAAATTGCCCGCGAAAACGGAGAGCGACGCATCTCGGTGGAAGTCAATGTTCGTGGGCGCGATATCGGGAGCTTTGTCGAGCAGGCACAGGCGGACGTGGCGCGCGAAATGCAGCTACCGCCAGGCTACATCATGCAGTGGGGTGGTTTATGGGAGAACCTGGAGAGCGGGAGGAACCGATTGCTCGTAGTCGTTCCGGTCACATTCCTGTTCATCTTCATGCTTCTGTTCGCAACATTCCACTCAGCACGGCTCGCTACGCTGGTTTTCACGGGCATTCCCTTTGCTGTGACCGGGGGAATTCTGGCGCTCCTGCTGCGCGGAATGCCGTTTTCGATGAGCGCGGGGGTTGGCTTCATCGCAGTTTCGGGCGTGGCGGTGCTTAATGGCCTTGTCCTTGTGGCGTTCATCGGCCGATTTCGGCATCAAGGTGAAGATCTCGAATCGGCGATCTACCAGGGCACGCTGCTCCGCCTGCGACCTGTATTGATGACAGCCTCGGTAGCGAGCCTGGGCTTCCTTCCCATGGCCCTTTCAACCAGCGCCGGCGCGGAAGTACAGCGGCCACTGGCAACAGTCGTCATCGGCGGAATTGTAACCTCAACCTTTCTAACGCTACTTGTGCTGCCGGCCGTTTACCCATGGTTCGCCGGCAGAAATACCCAGGAGCCCGGAGGCGTCGGTGGCTTCTGACCGTGTCCAACTCGTGAAGTGCGGCCGACGGCTGGAATACTTCACCATCCTTTGGAACAGTCTCGAAGCTGTGGCAGCGCTCATCTCTGGTCTCATCGCGGGGAGCGTAGCGTTGGTCAGTTTTGGCCTCGATAGCTTCATTGAGGTGGCGAGCGGAGCAGCCTTGCTGTGGCGCCTTCAGCAGGACACAGACTTGGCCAGCCGCGAAAAAGCGGAGTGCGTTACCGTTCGCATGGTCGGCATCTGTTTCCTGCTGCTCTCTGCATACGTGGCCTACGAGTCAGTGAGCTCATTGATCACGAGGCAATCGCCAGAAAAAAGCCCTGTCGGTATAGCAATCGCAGTGGCTTCACTGGTTGCCATGCCGTTACTATCCCGCGCAAAGCGTCGCGTCAGCGCGGGGATCGGGAGCGCCGCTATGGCCGCTGATGCCCGCCAAACCGACTTCTGCGCATACCTCTCGGGCATCCTGCTCGGCGGTTTACTTCTGAACGCCCTATTCGGCCTTTGGTGGACAGATCCCGCAGCAGGCCTCGTCATGGTGCCGATCATCGTTAAGGAAGGTATTGGCGGGTTGCAGGGAAAATCGTGCTGCGATAGCTGTGGTCCCTGAGTCGCCGGGAGTCGCATTCTCGAAACTTGATTAATGCGGTCAGGGGCGGAACCGGGGATCGTTCGGTATTTATGGCTGCCAAAAGAACCACAAGGGATCGGTCCGAAAACGAGATTGACCCTCGTTTCCGGCCAGTTGTAGAAGCTTTCGCCGCAGATCGTCTCGTCAGCGGCGGAAGGATGATGTCGTCTTATGGCCTCAAGGTGAAAGGGAAGATATTCGCCATGTTCGGCCGGGACCAATTCGTGGCGAAACTCCCGCGAGAACGCGTCGATGATCTCGTTGCGCGTGGGGAGGGAATCCGGTTCGATCCTCGGCGTGATGGAAGGGTCATGAAAGAGTGGATCGTTGTTCGGGCAGGAGGAGCGGACTGGGTCCAACTTGCGCGGGAGGCCTACGATTTCGTCAAACGCGCCGCGTCTTAAGTCCCGTAACAATTCCGAACCCGGCAAAAGGCCCTTTGACTCTGGAGCTGACTCCAGAGTGTATGCTGGAGGTGTATGACCAGAATCGGGATTCAGATCGGAAAAGTATCCGAACAGACCGGCCTGAGTATAGACGCGATCCGGTTCTACGAAAAGCAACAGTTGTTAAATCGCCCGCCGCGAACCGAGGGTGGATTCCGGCTGTTCAATTCGCAGGACATCGAACGAATTCAGTTCATTCAGCGCGCTCAGCAATTGGGATTTTCGCTCCCCGAAATCCGTGAACTGCTTGTTCTCCAGCGCGACGACGTGGAAGCCTGTTCTCACGTGCGCGACCTGCTGCGGGCCAAGGTCGCTACTGTGCGCAACAAAATCACGGAACTCGGTGTCCTGGAGGCGCAACTGACGAAGAGTCTGCGAAAGTGCGAGCGTCAACTGAAAGTCTCTGGTGATTCTCACAAAGGATGCTGCCCGGTGATAGAAGGAATCGCGCATCGAGGGTCCAATGAAAATTGAGGTTCTGTATTTCGACGACTGTCCCAACTATCCGC
>DAIDGW010000070.1 GCA_027452245.1 Acidobacteriaceae bacterium | reverse complement strand
TAGACCCACGCTCGTAGCGTTGGCTGAAGACTTCAAACAGCATCTCGGCTCCGGTCTTGGAGAGCGGCACGAAGCCCAACTCATCGACGATCAGCAATTCCTGGCGCAGCAGGTGCTTCTGCAAACGCAGCAGGCGTTTCTTATCCCGCGCCTCCATCAGTTCGTGCACCAATGGTTGGATGGCAATTGTGAAGGCTCTGCGGGGTAATGCCCCGATTCTGCGATTCGCTGTTTCCGTAGAGGTGCTGGCACAATGTGTCAACTAACACTTCGGGATCACGAGAATCAATCGTTTTTCAAACGTTAATCCTATGCGGGAAGCGAAATATAACTTAGATCCGTTCAACGAGGAGTCCTATCTGGTTGGAGGGTCTCCGCGTAGACCCACCGCGGAAACAGCGGAACGAACCGTGCTGGACCGAGCGCCCGACCTCGAAATTCACTTTTGAAACAAGTGGGCGAGAGTGAACGTGGCCGTGAGGGTCTGCCCGCCGAATGCAGTCTTGGGCCCTACAAGCCACTCGTATTGGAATCCAGCCAATCCGACCACCCCCCCCTTGGCGAAGAGAGGCATCTGCACTGCCGGGCCAACTCCAAAAACGCGACCGTTTGTGAGCGGCAGAATCGCCGGAATTCCCGGTCCGCTGTCGCGCGTGACTTTCCATTGCGCGCCGTACGCTACGCCGACGCGCGCGGCTCCCTTCAGGAACGACCTGGCCGCCCCCCCCGAAAGAGTCAGGATATTACCGACCGTTAAGGGCGTGGTGGTCTTTTCCCGGTTCCAGTCGTAATACATCATCGTAGAGACGTTATACTTCTTGGCTTCGTCCAAGTACACAGTTGTGCCGAGGTCGAGTTCGTTCACCCACATGTGGAATCCATGCACATCGGAACCTGTAGGTGCGAAGAATGCGTAACCGGTGGTGACATCGGCGCGCCGCAGGTGCCAGCCAAGGCTGATCGGCTGGACATAGATATCACCGTAACCATAACTGCCAGCCTTTCGGTAATTGACGGCCGCTAGACTGAGAGTTCCATTGTCCATCCACTGCGTAAAAGATGCTCCGTAATTCGCGCCGAGGATTTTGAACGGGGTTACTACCTGGAACGAGGGCAACATAAACAGATTTATGCTGCCACTCGTGTTCGGGAGGAGCCGATTGTTTTGCGCCCCGTAGATGGAGAGATCGTTGACCCTCCAGTAGAGAGGAATAGTAACGTATATTCCTGGCGGAGCCTGGCTGCCGGCGTTGAGACCGGTGAACCCGATTTGCTGCTCTCCCTGATATTGGGCCAGGAGTTTCGGTCCCGAGAGCGCAAAAAGGCTGACCGCAAGCCAAATAGACAGTCGTCTCGACATTGCCGCCGTTCGGGATTCATTCATAGAAACCTCATTTCCACGTGAATATCCGACTTGCATGGACCTTCTCGCTCGCTGAACAGACCCTCACGCTCAGCGATGTTGGCCGAACGTGCACCGATGCCTTTTTTCTGGCAAGCCTTGGCAACCGCGTCTGAACCGCTTCTGCATTTCATCAGACTTGAAAGATCCAACCCTCCACGGAGGATTCGGGCATTGCTCAAAAGTACTGCACAGCGAGTGAGGTGAATGTGGACTGCGCCAATATCGCGTTAGGTTCCGCGAACAAAATATTCTAGATCTGGCGCCAGAGGAAGGTCGTCACCCATGCGACGGGTGTATTTCCTGGACATTTCCTCTGAGTCAGGTTGCTGTGAACGGACCGATTCGGAGACCAAGGGCTATCGAAACATGAAATTACTGGCTGCGACGGGATTGTTGTGTAGCGGGATGCTGGCCATAAGCGCACAGGATATACAGCAGGAACTAAAGCAGAAACTGGCTGCGGCGAAGGAATCGGTGGCGCGTAACCAAGCGGCGTTGCGTCAGTACACATGGACTTCGCATACCGAAATCTTACGCAAGGGCGAGGTAAAGAAGACAAAAGACGAAATGTGCCGCTATGGGCCGGATGGAACGGTGCAGAAGACGGAGTTGGGGCCGCCGCCCGAGCAGCACGAAAAGCGCGGCCTACGCGGACGAGTCGTCGAAAAGAAAAAAGACGAACTGCAAGACTACATGGAGCGCGCCGTAGCGCTGATCCACAACTACGTCCCGCCGGCGGCGGAAAAGATGGAGCAGGCTTTTCAAGCCGGCGGTGTCTCTCTCGGGCAGGCGGGACCTGGCACGATCCAACTGCAAATCAGGAACTATTTGAAACAAGGTGACACGCTGACGTTGAGTTTCGATGCAGCGGCGAAGGTGCTGCGCAGGCTAAACGTGAACTCGTATCTCGACGATCCGGGCGACGCGGTCACCCTGGAAGTCGATTTCCAGACTCTGCCCGACGGGACCAACTACGCGGCGGCAACTGTCCTGAACGCGGAGGCCAAGAAGTTGCAGGTCCGGACGCAGAACGCAAATTACCAGAGGGCCGGGGCGTAGAAGAAGAACTAGAAGGAGATGTTGCCATGACGAACCGCTTGATAACGATATTGCCGGGTTTGCTCTGCCTGACCGGAGTGTTGGTGGGCCAGGACGTGAAGTATAACTACGACCCTACGGCTGACTTTTCGAAATACCATACCTACCAATGGGTGGCGCTCCCCACCGCGCACCCCGATCAATTGATTGACAAGCAGATTAAGGCGGATGTCGATGCGCAGTTGGCTGCAAAGGGACTGACGCCTGCGACCGGTAATCCTGACATCCAAGTGGGATATCAGATCAGCGTCGATCAAGAGAGGCAATGGAACGCTTGGGGCACCGGCCGCGGATTGGGCATGGGCATGGGTAGCGCCACCAGTTCGACCATCAACGTTGGAACGCTTGGAATCGACTTCTTCGATCCAGCCACAAAGTCACTTGTTTGGCGGGGAATGGGAACCAAGACCATTGATCCGAGCGGAAACCCTGAAAAGAACATGCAGCGGATGCAGAAAGCAATCGCCAAGATCCTGAAGAACTTCCCGCCGCACCACAAGTGAGCACGCTGCTTGGAAATAACCGAGCGGAGAGGAGCCAGAACGGAATTTGAAATATGTAAGAACAAGGTTTGTTGGCCGCGGCAATGCCCCTGCCCGTTGTCGCCGAGCAGCCCGGTCGGCTACGGCCAATTGCAGACGACACCGAATCGTAGCGGCGTCCCTGCAGCAATCGCCCCTCCCGTTTTGGCATTACCGCGACCGGCAATCCGCCGTTGTTGAAAGGGGGTCCCCGTGAAATCACGAACGGCCCGCGCAGTACTTGTTTTCTCCTTCATCTCGACCGTGGTTGCGCAAGACTCCGGATGGCCCCGCCAACTCAACAAAGAGGGTGCGACGCTGATCCTTTACCAGCCCCAGATTGACTCCTGGAATAATTTCAAAGACCTGGACTGGCGATTTGCCTTTTCGCTGACGCCGCCCAGGGGCAAGCCTGTAGTTGGCGTGGGGACGATGCATGCCACGACTGACGTCAACCCGGAGAACGACATGGTGGTGCTCACCAACTTGCAGGTCAAGAGCATCAATTTCCCCTCTCTGGACGCCAGCAGCGCAGCGCAGATGGATCAATTGGCGAGAACGTTCCTCCCACCGACGTTCAGCATTTCCATGCGCCGGCTGGTGGCCTGCGCACCCAAGAAGGAAACTGCTCCTACGGTTGCACTCCGTAACGATCCGCCGGCGATTTTTGTCAGCAATAATCCGGCAGTCCTGCTCTTTGTGGACGGCCAGCCGAAGTACGCGCCGATTCCAAACACGAAGCTGGAATTCGTGGTCAACACGAGCTGGCCGGTGTTTCTCGACCGCCCGAAGTCTCAATATTATGTCCTGGTCGACAAGCAATGGATGAACGCCGGCGCATTGGAGGGCCCGTGGTCGCCAACCAACAAGCTTCACAAGGACATGGAGAAGCTTCCGGGCGATCCCCAATGGGCGCCGCTGAAGAGTGTTATTCCTCCGCTGCCGGCCAATGCGCCGGCGCCGAAAGTGTTCTTCAGCCAGCTTCCGGGTGAAGTCATCCTCTTTGACGGGCCGCCCATCTACTCGAAGATCCCTGGCACTCAGCTCACTTATGTGACAAACACCGCGAGCAACCTGTTCTTCCACGCACCGAGCCAGCAATATTACTACTTGACCGCGGGACGGTGGTTTCGGGCAAGCAGTCTGCAAGGCCCTTGGACATATGCGACACCCAATCTTCCCGCTGACTTCGCTTTGATCCCGCCGCACTCACCGGCCAGCCGCGTTCTTGAATCGGTGCCAGGCACCGAGGAAGCTAAAGACGCCGTACTTCTCGCGCAGATTCCCACAACCATGGTGGTGAATCCGTCTGCCGCGGCGGCCCAGGCCAAAGTCACCTACATTGGTGAGCCGAAGTTCGCTCCCATTGAGGGGACCTCGCTTTCTTACGCGACAAATACCGCGGACAAGGTCATTGGGGTGGGTAACGATTACTATTTGTGCCTGCAGGGAATCTGGTTCGTGTCGGCGTCTCCGCAAGGCCCCTGGAAGACCGCTACATCGGTGCCGCAGGTAATCTACACAATCCCGCCGACCTCGCCCGTTTACAACGTGACGTATGTCACGCAGACGGTTGTGCCCGGCGGCAATGTACAGTCCAGTTACACCGCCGGCTACCTCGGGGGCTTCATAGCCGGCACGGCGGTCGGGGCTATTGTGGCAAGTGGCAGTGGATACTATTACCCGCCCTATATAGGATACCCGGCCTTCGGATATCCGGTGTATGCACCGTATGCCGGCACTTACGGTGGTGCGGCTTACTCCACGGCTCATGGTGCCTACGGAGTTACGCAAACCGCATACGGCTCTTACGGTTCGGCGACCCGAGCAGCCCAATACAATCCTTACACTGGCACCTACGCGCGAGGGGGCTCCGTATCCACTCCCTATGGCAGCGCCAGTGCCGCGCAGGCCTACAACCCATATACCGGCGCATATGGCGCGCATGCGTCGGGTTCCAGTCCCAGTTCACAGTGGGGAAGCTCTGTGGTATCGAAAGGCGGCCAGACCGTCTACGGGCAACACACGACAACGGCGCAAGGAACTACGGGTTCCATTCAGACGTCATCAGGCGGCAAGGCGGCTGGCGCAAGCACCGCTTATGGCAACACGGCGGTCGGAAAGACGGCCAGCAACGACATGTATGCCGGTCACGACGGCAACGTTTACAAGAACACCGGCAGCGGTTGGCAGAAGTACGACAACGGAAGTTGGAGCAATGTCAGCAAGCCGTCGTCATCCTCGCTCCAGGGCGCTCAACAGCGTTCGGCCGGCGGCTGGGGTGGCGCTAGCGGCAAATCCGCCGTGGCGGCTCCGGAAGGGATGAATCAAGAGTTTCAGAATAGGCAGCGCGGCGCCCAATCGAGCCAGCGTTTCGAGCAAGCTCGGGGCGGTTCAGGAGGGCACGCAGGTGGCTTTGGCGGACGGCGGCGGTAACAACGCGTTGAGCTTGCCGCAGTTTTGCGCTAATGCGGGAGGGGGAGCGAAAACAGACGCTTCAGAAGGTGGAGAACAGGTGAGGTTGCTGGCTAGGGCTTCGGCTCAGACTTGAGAATGCGGTGCCCTCGATCGCGGTGGAGAAGGATCACACCCGAGGTTCAGCAATCGGTACTCATTCAATCCACGTGAATGCTACGAACCACAAACAGATTAGCGCTCGACGCTTCAAATAGGTTTCCACGGCGGGTAAAAGTCGACTGAGTTGGAGAACAACGACTCCGGAAGTGATAGAGGATACGGATATGAAAACGAGCAATCTCAAGAAGCGATTTTCAGTGGGTGTCGGGCTAGGGCTGGCGAGCGTGTGTTCGGACCCGACCGCGGCCCAACAAGTGACCGGGACGCCAGGCGCGCCGAACGCGACGACGACGATCGATGGCCGCTACTTGCCACCCGCGCCGCAACAGTTCCGGGGCGAAATCAGGCCGAACGCCGCGGAGTCGAAGCCATACTGGCCGGCGAAGGTCGTGCCGCCGAAAGGCGCGCCGAACGTCCTGCTCATCATGTTGGATGACGTGGGCTTCGGAGCTCCGAGTACATTCGGTGGCGTCATCCCCACGCCGGCTCTGGACCGCATCGCGCAGGCGGGATTACGGTATACGCAATTCCACTCCTGTGCATTAAGTTCACCGACGCGCGCGGCGCTCATCACAGGGCGCAATCATCACTCCGTCGGTTTTGGCGTGATCTCCGAGGCATCAACCGGTTTCCCGGGTTATAACAGCATCATTGACCGGGACACCGCGACCATCGGCCGAATTCTGCGGGACAACGGATACGCCACTTCCTGGTTCGGAAAGGAACATAACACGCCTGCCTACGAGGCCAGCCAGGCTGGACCTTTCGACCACTGGCCCATCGGTATGGGCTTCGAATACTTCTATGGATTTGTCGGCGGCGATGCCAGTCAGTGGGAACCGAACCTATTCCGTAACACAACGCCGATCTACCCATACGTTGGTCATCCGGGCTGGAACTTGACAACGGCAGAGGCAGATGACGCCATCGAGCACCTGAAGATGCTGAACCAGGTAGATCCCTCCAAGCGCTTCTTCGTCCACTTCACACCCGGCGGGACGCATGCGCCTCATCACGCAACGCCGGAGTGGATCAAGAAGATCAGCGATATGCATTTGTTCGACAAAGGGTGGAATGCGTTGCGAGAGCAGATTTTCGAGAACCAGAAACGCCTCGGGGTGATTTCACCGAACGCGGAGCTGACGCCCTGGCCGGATGATTTGTTGAAGCCATGGGACAAGCTAACGCCGGATGAGAAGAAGATGTTTATCCGGCAAGCCGACGTCTACGCCGCCTACCTGGCATACACCGATTACGAAATTGGGCGCGTGATCCAGGCGGTGGAGGACATGGGCAAACTCGATAATACTCTGATCATCTATATCAGCGGTGACAACGGATCAAGCGCAGAGGGCACCCTCGAAGGTACGCCAAACGAAGTCGCCCAGTTCAACGGAATCCAAATACCCGTTGCAGACCAGTTGAAGTATTTCTACAATGCGTGGGGCTCAGACAAGACATACAACCACATGGCCGTCGGTTGGACCTGGGCTTTCGATACGCCGTACAAGTGGACGAAGCAGGTAGCCTCGCACTTTGGCGGGACGCGCCAGGGCGCCGCCATCTCATGGCCCGGCCACATTACAGATCAGGGCGGTATTCGTAATCAGTTCCATCATGTCATTGACGTCGTGCCCACGATTCTAGAAGCGTCCGGCATCACCGCACCCGTGATGGTGGACGGCATCGCGCAGAAGCCAATCGAAGGCGTGAGCATGGTTTACACGTTTGACAAAGCCAACGCGAACGCGCCTACGCGGCACCACACGCAATATTTCGAGATGTTCGGAAACCGAGGCATTTACCGCGACGGGTGGTACGCCAATACGACTCCGATCAATCCGCCGTGGAACACGTTTGGAGTGCTCCCCCAAGATGTGGTCAACGGCTATAAATGGGAACTTTACGACCTGCAGAAGGACTGGACGCAGAATCATGATATCGCTACTGCCAATCCAAAGAAGCTGAAAGAGATGCAGGACCTGTTCATGATGGAAGCTCAGAAATACCAGGTGTTCCCCCTGGATAACACCGTCGCTACGCGCTTCGCGGCGTTGCGGCCCAGTGTGACGGCGGGCCAGAATGAATTTACCTATACCGGCGTGATGACCGGCGTTCCCCTGGGCGATGCTCCCAACATCATCAGCACCTCCTACACGATCACCGCGGATGTGACAATTCCACAAGGCGGCGGCGAAGGTGTGCTGGTGACGCAGGGCGGCCGCTTCGCCGGATGGGGCTTTTACCTGCTAAATGGCAAGCCCGTCTACGTTTGGAACCTCGTAAACGTCAAACGTGACCGCTGGGAGGGCTCTGAGGCGCTGACACCGGGCAGGCACACGCTCGAATTCGATTTCAATTATGAGGGCTTGGGGCTTGCCACTCTGGCGTTCAACAGCCTTAGCGGCCTCGGCAGACCCGGAACCGGCGTAATGAAGGTTGACGGCAAACTGGTCGCAACTCACTCCATGGAGCGCACCCTCCCGCTGATTCTGCAGTGGGACGAAAGCTTCGATGTCGGCGCGGACACCGGCACCCCGGTGGCCGAGGACTATCAGGTTCCGTTTAACTTCAACGGCACAATCAACAAGCTGACGATCAAGATTGACCGGCCTCAGCTGACACCCGAAGACATCAAACGCCTCAGTCAGGCGCAGCGCGACAACCACGCCAGCGAATAGCCGGTTCCAAGAAATACACTGCGCCCCGCGCCTAAAGCGGAGTCGGCTTTACTCCGTCCGCGGCAGGCCCGCCAACCAGGGTCTCGAAAAGGGGCGGGATGATAAGGGTCCAATTACAACCGGGAGCGTTGTCTTCGCGTTCGTATTCGGGAGCGCGGTGGGGGGAATGCTACTTCGGGCCCAGCTACCTCAAAGTCATCTGGGCCCGGAGTCCAAAGACGTCATTAAGCTGGCGATGGGACTGGCCGGGACATTGATCGCATTGGTGCTCGGCTTGCTGATCTGGTCGGCGAAGAGCTTTCATGACACGCAAACTGCTGAGTTGACGCAGCTATTTGCCCAGTTGGTATTTCTCGATCGCACGCCGGCTCACGATGGGATCGAGAGCAAGGAGGTCCGCACACTGCTGCCCAACGCGGCGGACCGCTTACCGGCAAGAACCTGGTCACGCGATCGCGGCGCAGCTTCTTTGGATCCAACCTCCCTCGGTTCGGAATCGCTATATGAAACAGTTCAACAGCGCTCGCCCAAGAACGACGCTCAACGCGCTGCGCCGATGCCAGCGTTGACGATCGTGACGGGCATCGCACAGACGAGTTGGTTGAAGTACGAGCAGGCGGCTGGCTAGGACGCCCTCGGCGCTCCTAACTATTATCATTTTCAGGTTATGCATTCTCTTTCTCAGCTTCGGCCTTTTCGGGCCGCACAAAACGACCGCCCTCGTGATTCTGCTCCTTTGTGCGATCTCCGTGTCCGGAGCGAGTTTCGTGATTGTGGAAATGTATGATCCTTACCACGGGCGGGTCCAGATATCCACCGAGCCGCTCCGAGCAGCCGTTCGGAGGTCAGTTTAAAGAAAGTAAACCGGACGGGGCACCCGATGCATCGCTAACGTGATGGGCCAACTAGCACAGCCAAGGGCTGTTCCCGCTTCACTGGGAATGCATGTCTTGGCCAAGCCGATCGGGCCAGTGTGCAACATCAATTGCGACTACTGCTTCTATCTGGAAAAGCGCGCGCTGTTCGGTCAAGGCGAGAACTACCGTATGCCCGACGAAGTACTTTCCGCCTACATTTCACAGTACGTGAAGTCGCAGCCGACGCCAGTTGTGGAGTTTGTCTGGCATGGCGGTGAGCCGACATTGTTGGGCATTGACTTCTTCCGGAAGGTCGTTGAGCTGCAAGAACCATACCGGTGTCAAAAAAAGATCAGCAATGTGATTCAGACGAACGGAACGCGCTTGAACGATGAGTGGTGCTCATTCCTGAAATCCGAGCGATTCATGGTCGGCATTAGTCTGGATGGCCCGAAGGACGTTCACGACCAGTACCGGAAAGGTCGTGCCGGGCAGTCCACGTTCGACGAGGTCATGCGGGGAGTTAAACTCCTCCAGAAGCATAGCGTCGAATTCAATGTGCTGGCATGCGTGGGCCGCGAGACTGCCTACCAGCCCCTGGATGTCTATCATTTCTTTAAGAACGAGAAGATCAAGTTCATTCAATTCACTCCTATCGTCGAGCGACTGCCGGACGCCAAGACCCGGAATCAGGGGCTTTGCCTTGCGCCGCCAGCGACGCTCGATCGGGAAGAGGCCAACACCCAGGTAACGCCGTGGACTGTGGAACCAGAAAAATACGGAGATTTCCTTATCGCAATTTACGATGAGTGGGTCCGCAAGGATGTAGGTGAAGTCTTCGTGATGAACTTCGAATGGGCTCTGAATAGTTGGATCGGCAATCCGTCTCCGGTCTGCGTCTTCTCCAGGACGTGCGGCCGCGCCGTTGCGATGGAACACAATGGGAATGTGTATGCCTGCGATCACTACGTCTATCCGGAGTATTTGTTAGGCAACGTGCTTAAGGACGACTTGAGACAGATGGTTGAGCGGTCGGTCGCTTCTGGATTTGGACCGCACAAAGAAGAGTCGCTGCCGCGCTGGTGCCGCGAATGCGAGATGCTCAACGCCTGCTGGGGAGGCTGTCCGAAGCATCGTTTCGCGACATCGCCCTATGGTGAGCCGGGCCTTCACTATCTTTGCGCCGGATATAAGAAGTTCTTCATGTACATTCGAAAGTACCAAAGGGTCATGACGACGCTGGTAGAGAACGGGCTTCCGGCCTCCCGCGTGATGGATGTGATCAAAGCACCGATCATGATCGTGCGAGATCGAATCTGAGCCATCCCAGGTTGAGACAAGACTCCGGCAAGCCTGATATTGGAATTGGAACAGAATGGAACAAACCGGGCGTTCGTGGTGGTTGTAAGCTATTGGAAACATCGTGGCCAGGGACGGAATCGGTACCCCTACCGCTGTGGATCCCGCGTAGCTTACTGTTCTTTCGTCTCACCAGATCCGCTAAAACGTCCAGATCAGCAACTCACTGGCACAAATCTGGCACAAATTTAAATAGCGGTTGATCTCGCCTCTTTCCTAGGAAATAAGAAATGTCGCTGGTGGGCGGCAGCAGGAGTCGAGGATGAACGGTCAGCGTGTTTCTGATCATTTCCGCCCGGAGAGACTTCGAGGAGGGTGGAGAGAGGGGAGCCAAACCTTTTCTATCAATCGCTTACAAGCGATTTTTCGCGACGCTGTACCGATTTTGCACAGACCGCCGCTGCGTGTAAATATATGATCTAGTGAGAGATATCGAAACGGGCATGGATTTCAAAATCGAATCCTGAAAGAAGATAAGTAAGCAAACATGATTAGATACAAGCAAGAAGTGACGGGAAGCAATCGACATCAACCCTTTGTCGGTCAGGCTGTCGCCGTTCGGGTCATTTGTCGGCGGGAGCCATGATCCTCAAGACAGGATGGCCGTTCAAATCTTCGAGAGGGAAGTAAACAAGATGGGTTTTCGGATCGACGGTGACGGTGTGCGCATGCGGCATCTTGATCTTTCCTTTGAAGACGAGGTTTTTTCCGTTCTCCTGAAAGACAGACACCTCTCCGGATTCCGCCGCGACGTATATCATTTTGAGTCCCGGATCGAAGGCCAGTACGTCGGGATCACGGCCAATGGCGTAGGTTCCTAAAACGCGCTGCGTTGAGAGATCGAACACAGCGAGCTTGTTATTGTCCTCCCCGGCAACAAAGGCCAGTCTTGCACTCACGTCGAGGACAACGCCATGGGCTCCTTCAATACCCGGCAGGGAATAACGGCCGGTGATGGTTTCGGATGCGGGGTCGATCAGCGCCAGTTCGTTCTTCCCGCTCACGGCAACCAGGATCTTTCCGGAGCCTGGATCGTACACGGTATTGCCTGCATTGCCACCGAGCGGAATTGTCTTGATGAGAGTGTTCGTGGTGGTGTCGATGACGGCATCGGCATCCCCGTGTTCATCAGAGACAAAGACCCGCTTGACGCCGGGCACATAGGCCAATCCATCCGGATAATGGATTGGCCCTGCCTGGGCAATGATCTTCAACGTCTTCGCATCGACGGCGTAGACCTTGTGGTCCCCGGTCGCGGAGGCGTAGACCCTATTCAGTTCCGGCACGGCGATCACCCCATGTACGTCGGGAAATCCGGCCAGGGTCGCAATGACGGAACGGTTCTTCGTGTCGAAAACAACCAGCTGGTCGGCATTCATATGCGCGAGGTACAGCCGGTTGGTCGTTACATCGAGGCTTTGATAATCGAAGCGGACCGCTGAACCGGACAGCGGAACATCGGCGACGAACGCGAGCGGCGAAGGCTCAGAAGCAGAGGCCGTTCGGATACTGACCGAGAGTATTACAAAGAGCGCGAGCGTGGGTATCTGCAATCTCATGATCTCTTTCATTCTCGAACAGCCACTCGTTGAGCAGGATTATACAGAGCTTTCGTTGAACGGTCACTCGCAAGGCATTCCGCCGCCGTTGTGACCGGTGTGGGGCTGCATTGTCTTACGATAGATCGAGAAGGGGATGAACATGAAAGCATGGAAGGTAGCTCTTCTCGTCATTCTTGGCGTCGCGGTCGCTGGTGCCCTGGGCCTGGCGCTGCTGATCCACAGGGGCTTTCGCGCTACCACCGTGCCATCCGGGTTCGAGGCAGCCATCGCACGGGCCGTGCGGAATGCCGCGATTCCTAGCGGGGACCGCAGTCGGAAGAACCCTCTGGAGCCGACATCGCAGAATCTGAACGATGGCCGCGAAGACTTCATGGCGCACTGTTCAGGTTGCCACGGGCATGACGGTAGCGGCACAACGGCGACCGGACAGTCTCTTTATCCGCGTGTGCCGGACCTGCGAGCGATAAAGTCTCAGAACCTCACGGACGGCGAGCTTCACTACATCATCGAAAACGGCGTCGCACTCACCGGAATGCCGGCCTGGGGCAATCTGCATCAGATGCCAGATGATAACAGCTGGAAGCTGGTTCTCTACATTCGGAGCATTCGTCCACTGACGAGCCAAGAGCAAACGCAGCAGACCCAGACCACAAAAAGCGCTCATTACGTCGGGTCTCAATCCTGTGCCAAGTGTCATGCGCAAATCCACGCGCACTGGCAGAAAACGCCGATGGCGAACGTGGTCCGCGACCCTCGCCAGCACCCGGACGCGATCATCCCGGATCTCGCTACTAACAACGTGTCCAAGTTTTCAAAGGAGCAGGTCGCATTCGTCTACGGCAGCATTTGGAAGCAGCGCTATTTCACAAAGGTGGGTGATGACTATTTTCCGTTGCCCGTGCAGTGGGAAGTCAAAAATCACAAGTGGAGCAAGTATCACGTGCCTCCCACGGGCGGCGACTGGTGGGCGGCCTTCTATCCACCAGACAATATGCACCGACCGACGGGACCGCTATGTGACGGCTGCCATTCTGTAAATTACGACATCCACACGAAGCAAGTGGCCGAGTGGAACGTGGGCTGTGAGCGTTGCCATGGCCCCGGTAGCGAGCATGCGGCGAATCCAAGGCGCGGCAACATTCTGAATCCGTCCCATATGGATTACGTCGCGGCAAGCGACACTTGCATTCAATGCCACTCGCAAGGGCAGCCGCTCTCGAATCCGATCGAGGACAAGTATTACGATTGGCCTGTCGGTTATAACGTGGGGATGAAGCTGCAGAACCATTGGAAGCTGGAGGAGAGCACACTCGGTGCGCCGACCAACTTCTTGTATTACCCCGATGGCACCGCGCAGAAGAACCGGATGCAGGGTAATGATTTCGTACAAAGCGTCATGTACACCCGCGGGGTGACGTGTTTCGACTGCCACGATGTACATGGCACGGGAAATTACGCGCAACTCCGGAAGCCCGCCGATCAGCTCTGCTTGGAGTGTCACGGTCCAGCGTCGCCGAACGGCCCGCGC
>DAIDGW010000069.1 GCA_027452245.1 Acidobacteriaceae bacterium | reverse complement strand
TCCATGCACACGCGCATGCCATGATCTTCGGATGGGTGGGCATGTTCGTGATGGGGTTCGCTTATCAGGCGTTCCCGCGTTTCCAGAATGTGCCGCTCTGGCGGCCGGCATTAGCCAATGCCAGTTTTGTCCTGATGTTAGGTGGCATTGTCTGCGGGATGACCGCCGATCTCCTGATTCCACGCACCATCGCGCTGCTTCCGGGAGTGCTCTCTGCCGTCGCCGAGATTACCGCGGTCACCCTGTTTCTCCTTATTCTTTACCGGACGGCGCGCCCATCGCAGACGCCGCGAACCGGCAACGAGAAGTTTCTGGCAGCCGGGCTGCTGTGGTTCTGGATCGGCACGGTGTTAGAGGCGGTATTTTTCTTCGCAAAAGCCACGGCTGCGAACGAGTACAAACTGGTGATGCGGATCGCTTTGATTGACGGTCCGTTACGGGACATTCAGTTGTTCGGGTTTGCAGGATCGATGATTGCCGGGGTGAGCCAAAGGTTGATTCCTCGTGTGTACGGCCTTGCCGCACCGGCGCGCAACGAACAGAGTCTGCTTTTCGTCCTGATGAATGGCAGCCTCGTACTCGATATCGTCTGCTATCTTCTTCTGCTGACGAAACAGAATATTTATTTTGGATTCGGGCTTGAGGCGGCGTATTTGTTGATGGCTCTCTGGCCGATGCTGCTCGCGAGACAACTTGGGATATTCTACGCGCCATCGCGTCCCGATCGCACGTTCAAGTTCGTCCGCGCGGCCTGTATCTGGCTGATCCTCGCGTGCACCATGCTGCCGTTCTTCCTGGTCTACGGCATCTTTACACACCAGGTCTTCGCCCATGCTTTTATGGGCTCGCACCGTCACGCTTACACTGTCGGCTTCATCAGCCTGATGATTATGGGGGTCTCATCGCGAGTCACCCCCATTCTCAGAGGCATCGACGCAAAGCGCCTGAGTTCGCTCTGGGGTCCTTTCCTTCTCATCAACGTCGGGTGCGCGGGACGCGTGGTCCTGCAAATCCTGACCGACTTCATTCCGTCGACCGCTTACCCGCTTTTGGGTTTCACCGGCTTCATCGAACTTGTGGCGCTGATCTCGTGGGGAGCGGAGATATGGAAGGTCATGCTGGCTGCGCCATGTGGGGATCTCAGAGGGTTGGTTCAACCCGAAGCGAAACTGACGCAAATCCGGTCTGCCGATTGAGGACTTGCCCTCCATTTTGGAAGGCTATCCTTGGTCACTCAGTGTCGCGGTACGCTCGAGCAGGAAGAGAATATCCGGGCTATATTCGTTCTGCGCGGCAACGAGTTCAGCCCGGCAATGATTGGCTAATCAACGAACAAGCGCCGCCGCCCAACAGAGACTCCACAACATCCGCGGCGCTGTAACGCTCGGCGCCCTCGGGCAGAAACGCCGCTACGTGATTCACCTCATCGCCCACAGTCACCAGTGGCGGCTCGACGACGCTGTCTCTGCGTATCCGTTGATGCCCGATATTTGCCAGCAGGGCGTTGCACAGGCATTTGCGTCCCACCGTATCTTCGAGCTTGCCGCCTTTGGCAACATACGTCTCTACGGGCTCGGCAGCGCACCGGTACGCAATCTGCCCATCGTGCGTCCAATACGCCTCGCGCAGATATCCCAGATCGCAAACACGGGTGCGCGCAGCAGCAACTCCGGCGTCCGAGTAAGTCCCCTCAAGCTGCGCTACCTTGAACGGAAATCCTGTCGGAGACGCTAGCGGATCGGTGAATACCTTCGCCATTCCTCGTGCGGCCTGCGTGACTAGTATTCTTTTCAAATCTTGCCGTAGTCCCGACTCTTCGCTAAACGCAAACGCGGTACCCACCTGAACTCCTTGGGCTCCCTGATCGAGCGCTTCCTGCAGCTTTTCCGCGCTGCCGTATCCGCCCGCCAGCCAGAATGGTACTCCGAGCCGTCGCAATTCACCCAGGTCCACCCGATCGCGTTCTCCATAAACCGGCTGCCCCGAAGCATCCAAAGCCGTTTTACCGCGTGGAGGAGCATTATGTCCGCCCGCCGCCGGGGACTCGATAATCAGCCCATCCACAGTGCCCGTTGCGCGCCGCAACATTGTTGTCGCCAAAGTATTGGACGACACAATCGCAAGAAACCTCGGCCGATCCAGTTCTGGCACCGGCCCCTCTGCATAGTCGCGCGGATCGAAGCGCAACATCGTGTCCTGATCAGCCGGGGCGCCGCTCACCGTCAATTTGTACTCGGCCGGTTTTCCCGCCGCGAAGTGATCCAGCACGCCCGGTATGTGCAGCGGAATCCCCGCTCCCATCAGCACATAACCCACCCCCGCAAGCATGGCACCGTAGATCGAGGCCAGGTGGGGGAGTTGCACCTTCTCAAGGAAATTCACTCCAACCTTGTTCAAATGTCCTTGCCGCGCGAGAAATACTTCCACGAAGTTGCTCACCATCAGCAACTCAGTCAGCTTGCGCGAATCCGAGCGCTGGTGCATGGGCAGCTTTGGATATGGAGCCTCCGCCGTCTTGCCTGCGGGTTGGAAGTACTCATGCCAGATGCGCCGTGCCATCTCCGGAAATGGAAATGCATCGAAGCCCCGGCGCATATGTCCGCCATCGTCGCCGTCCGACAGCCGGCGCACCACTACCTGGTCAAGCGCCGTTCCTGAGACGACGCCAAGCTGTCCCAACCGTGAAACGGCCTGTGCCAGCCGCCAGTTCGACACACCGATACCCATGCCGCCCTGAATAATCTTTAGCAATGGAAACATTCGATCCATCATTTCACAGTCAAACCAGACCGCAATTCATGCGAACCCCAATCTTCCTCGCACCTCGGCACGAGGAATATGGCATCTGCTGTCGTACATTTCGACGACGCGTGAGGCTATCGGTTCAAGAGGATTAGCTCCGCAGTGAAAAACAACAGCTACAGCATTCTCAGCCCACCAGCGCCGCATATCCCCACCAAACGAATCCGAAGTATCCTGTGCTGATGAAGCACTGTTCGTTCGAACTCAATGAGCAGCATAATGGGCCAGCGCCCCACGATCCGGGATCGTCAGCATAGATCCTTCAAACCGGACCAGCCTATGACGCTGGAAATTCCCGAGGGTCCGGGTAACGGTTTCCCGCGACGCGCCGATGAATTCGCCGATCTGCTCGTGTGTCAATGCGAATCGAAAGCGGCTTTGATTTCCCGTTGGCTTGCCTTCCTCGCTCCACTCCAATAGAAGCCGGGCAAGCTTCTCCGGAGCTGAATGCGAGAGCGCAACCGTCCGAAGCTGCTCACAGGCGACCGTCACCTTCCGGCTAAGTTCCTCAACTACCGTTTGGTACGCGCTCGGATAGCGCGAAAGAAAGGCGAGTAATGTTTCGCGTCCTACATAGGCGAGTTTGGCTGGGTATAGCGTCGCCGCCGTAACGTTGTATGCGCCGCCCGCAAGGGCCGAAGAGAGGCCGAGAATATCCGTCTTTCGGGCAATTCTGAGGTTGAGGTGCCTGCCATCCTTTGAGCTGACGGAAACCCGGAGCTCGCCTTCAAGCACGACATAGATACCCGTGGCCGGTTCTCCCTCCATGAAAATGACCATATTGGCCGGATAGGAAGAAGCGTGCAGAAGAGATTCAAAGGCGGAGCGGGCTGCCGGGGACAACGTTTCGATCATCCGCACAGGTCTCGAAAACGAATTCCGGCAACAAACCGGTTTTTCAAAATCCTCTGGCATGGGGTGACCTCCACCTGATATCGCTCTCCGTTAATCCACGGAAGCTTCGAGAGTGATGGCACGGGGGAACAGGACATTGTTTTCCATGTGAATGTGCCGGTGCAGATCCTGCTCAAAATCGCGCAAACTCGCATAGAAGGCGCGGAAAGTGGGGCAGGCGCCCTCGGGAGGCGTATAGTCCTGGCTCAGCCCGCGAATCTCAGCCATCAGATTTCCGGCATAATCATGATCTCGGGTCATCATCTTTATCGGATGGTCGATGGTTCCGAAACAGCTGCGCGGCTTTGCCCCACCTCCGGATGCATACCGCTCTAGCTTGCCGATATACGGGAAGAGCACGACCTCTTCCTTTCCCTGGTGCTCGACCAATTCTTCCCCGAGCTCGGCCAGCTTCGACTGGATGACGGGCAATTCCCGCCTTGTATCACCGTGACGGCTCACCACTTTTCCGGCGAGTTCATTCAGGCGGGGCACCTCGCGATTTACATATGCGTGGTGGGTGTCCACGATGTACTGAGCGAGGCTGGCAAGAGATTCCTTGGTCCAATATTTTTCTTCGGGAGCCGAAGGTGCAGCGGCTTCGAGAGATGCGATCACCTCATCGACATTCAAGCCCTTGGTTGCACAGGCTTCGGCCAGAGGCACGCGACCGCCGCAGCAATAGTCAATGCCATATTTCTCAAATACCCG
>DAIDGW010000068.1 GCA_027452245.1 Acidobacteriaceae bacterium | reverse complement strand
ATCCCGGAAAGCTGCTGCCGGTCCTTCTTCTTCAACTGAACATGCACCCGATGGTAGCTTTGCATGTCCCTACTATGCGGCCATTCCCGTCGCTATAACAGTGACTGATAAGGTACATCTTTATACGGTCATAGACCTAGTCGGGAAAGTTGATATAAAGAGGGCTGCTCATCAACTGCAAGTTGCCGTTGAACTCTCGCACCTCGACGCGCAGCCAATGATGGCCGACGCCGACGGTAAGCGTAGCCTCCAATGAGGCATTCGCGCCGTTCGCAAGCATGGGCCGCGCAGAGTCAATCTCCTTGCCATCCAGCAACAGGTGAATGACGGAACCCGCGCAGGCCACGGTATGAATCTTGACGTGGATAGGCGCTCCAGGAGCGGTGTGGAGAGTTCCACCCATGCGTGCATGTACATCGCTGGACTCGGCCTCGAGATCGACCACCTTGTCATGCGAAGCTGTGAGATCCACCAACGTACGCCCTGCACGGATACCGTTGAGTATCGCCGGGACGGAGAGTTCATCCGCTTCCACAACGGTCGTCGGCCAGCCGATCGATCCTGGCGGCCCCGGCGGATGGGTTGCATTGTGACTATCGCTGCCGCCAATTGCGGCCAGCCGATGGCCATCATGCAGTTGCGCGCCCCAGAATTTCGCACTCGAAAACATAATCTGGCCGCCGTTGATGACCTCGACAGCCGAGAACAGGCCCATGTCCACATTCGCGGGCGGCTCCCATCGACAGCCCATGCAGGTCTCGCCGCCGGGCGCTTCGGCGTGGCTTATGGATGCGATGCCGCTCTTCGACCTGACATTGCGCAGCACGGTGTTCAGATCGAGTCCACCCGGAGTCACACGATAGTCGATGAATTGCGTCACGCCAAAGATGTTGAAATGCCCATGGAGCGTCGTCATCTCACGTCCGGGAATCAACAGGACACGGTCGAAGTAGGGCTGCAATTCGCGCATCGCATCGTTCTGAGAGTCGGCATTGTGGTCGGTGATGGCGATGAAGTCGAGGCCGCGTGCGGCGGCCGTTTGAACGCTGAGGAAGACCGGGCAAGGGACTATCTTGCCGCTCTGACTTGCGCAACTGCCTTCGCTGTGCGCCGTGTGCACATGCAGGTCGCCGCGATACCAGCGCTTACCCGTATCGAGGGGTTGTGTCGTGAAGCTTGCATCCTCATCGCGAGCATTGAAGCGAATCTCAGCCTTGTAATGAGAGACGGTTTGAGGTCGCATATTCGGCACGGCAATCAACAGACGCCAGACGCCGGCGGGAATCGCGCCGGGCAGGTAGGACGGGGTGGCGTCGGTTTCGCTGATGGTGAAATGGCTTTTGTTGCCGCCGCTCTCTCCGCGAAAACGCTCCGGATCGGCTATACCCAGGTCGAGCGTTGCGCGCTGCTCCTTGCCGGTGTACTGAAAATCCACGCTGATGCGATGCGTGCCGGCTGGTACGGTAAAGGGGAGTTCAAAATACGTCTTGTTTTGCGCGCCATTGACATCGCCGGTGAGCACGACATTTGCAGGCGTGCCCTGGGCCCATCCTTGCCGCGCGAACATCAATGCAAGAAGACCCGCCGCTGCTATCCATCGCTTGATGGTCGTCAAGGGGACTCCTTCGCCGCGGCCTGGACCACGCGTACAGCAGGAACAGCAAACGGTTGTGGTTCACTAATTCCCCGCATCCGCGGCTGGTTCGCTCCGGATGCGGGATGGGTTGAAGGCAAGGGAATACCGTCATTCGCCTAGTAGAACAATTTAAGCGCAAGCTGGAGCGTACGCGCGCCGAAGTTCTCATTGCTGTTCTTAGTGCTAGAGATATTACTGAACTTTGCAGTATTAAAGTTGAGTTGACTTGTAGGTTGTGCGAACTGCGGCGTGTTCGTGGTGTTGAAGGCTTCTGCGCGGAATTCGAAATGAACCGTTTCCGTGACTGGAAATTCCTTGAGGATTGAGGAGTCCAGGTTGGAGAAGTTTGGCCCGCGCGCCTGTTCCTGGCCTCCGCCCAGCGGTGAATAATCTGATTGGCCGATTGCGGTCGCCGCAGGCGGTTCCGCAAAAGCGCTTGGGTTCAACCATTGCTTGACGGTGTGGCCGCCAGTATAGAGACCCTGTCCAGAGACCACATTGGCAAAGCAGCCAAAGTCGGAGGTGGTTGCCACCGGGCAGTTGATTGTAAAAGGCTGGCCGCTCTGATGTGTGT
The DNA here is from genome assembly GCA_027452245.1 of Acidobacteriaceae bacterium. Lineage (GTDB taxonomy): Bacteria > Acidobacteriota > Terriglobia > Terriglobales > Acidobacteriaceae > Sulfotelmatobacter. The sequence goes on along the minus strand of DAIDGW010000068.1, from coordinate 24,605 downwards.
AAAAACCGTTGATCACCCATCCTCCCAGGATCGCATTCACGGCCTTGTTGGCATTCGCCATGAACGCGCGGCCGCGACCGAATGGCAGGTTGTAGGTGCCGGCAATATGAACGATACTTGCAGCATCGCTGTCGCAAAGGGCGTAGTCGCGTTTGATCCCGAATCCGGGAAGCCACTCGGCTCGATACTGCTGGTTTTGCGATGCCTGGGTGTGCTGATCGCTCATGCACTTGCTCCAGGTGTAGTTGCCGAGCAGATAAAGGCCCGCACCAAACTGGTGCTCATATGTGACCTGCAGGGAGTTATAACTGCTGATTGCGTTGGTGGTTTCGTATGTAGCGTTGCGGGCGAAGCTGGGGAAAGGGATGTACAGCTGTGGGTTCGTTCCCGGCGGCAAAATCTGTGTGTTCGCGTTGTTATATCCCAGGTTGTCCAGATGACGACCCTGGGTCCCGACATATGCAGCCTGGATGGAGTCATGTGGCGTAAGCAGATCCTGAATGGTCAGATTCTCGGTCTGCACATAAGGAGTCTGGAAATTGTACTGACGGCCATAGAGATTCAATCCCAATCCTGTGCTGATGGCGGGATTCTGGAAATTATATTGAGCAAATGCTTCTTCCATGGTCGCCGGTTGGCCGTTAGGGAGCAGGAGCGGGTGTTGGGAATCGGGACTGGGGAAAGTCTGTACATACACAAACGGGTAATTTGTCCCCAGTGTGCCTCCGTAGCCGAGATTACCCAGCGCCCCATAGGCTGTGCCAAACCCTGCGCGCAGTACCAGCGTTGGTGTGAGGCTGTACGCGAATCCGACGCGCGGCGCAAAGTTGCTTTTCTGCGCGGTTCCCAGAGTAAGGCTTGAGACGCAATCCAGGGTGATGTTGCTGCTGGTGAGCAGGGTGTTGAATGCTCCGGAGCGCGGTACCGTGCAACCCTGTTTCGACATATAGTAGGTCCCGGTTGTGCCGTTTCCGCCGACTGGTATAAAGTTCGCCTGGAAACCGCGAGTCTCGGCATACGGGGTGAAGTAATCCCACCGCAGTCCGAGATTCAGAGTGAGCCTGGGAGTGACTTTCCAATCGTCCTGGCCAAAAGCGCCCCAGTACCAGCGATGGTCGTCGGTAGCGGCGATATTGGATCCGGAGAAGCCGTTCATTCCTCCCACGTAATCGACACCCCCATTTGCGCCGCCGACTGTCGACGGTATCGGGGTCAGCAGCAAATCGCTGATCCCGTTCAGATTGCTGTTCTTATTGGGGATGTCGGTGTACTGTCCGTTAAAGCTGAAGTCTCCCCGTCCTTGCGGCGGCTGCGAGATGTCGCCTTCCAGGTCGTCGATTTGGATTCCGACTTTGAAGGTGTGGTTGCGGTACACCTTGGTCACGGCATCTACACCCTCAAGGCTCCAGACGTACTGCAGCGTCGGAGTGTAGTTGCCCACGCCTATGTGGGTCAGCCCGTTGATGGTGATGGGGGGAAGACCGCCGTTATTGGGCACCTGCTGAACTCCCAGGATGCCATACTGCGCGGGAATGCCGAAGCTGTTTCCGTAGATAGATTGCTGCAGCTTGTCGCTGTGAACCATGCCAACATGCATATCCGTGGTGAGCGTGGGAGTGAAGATGCGTGTATAACCCAAGGCCCACGCGTAGGCAGGGAGACTGTCGTTGCGGCCTCCCGCCTCTCCCACGGCCACGCCGGGCAGATTCGACGGAACGGTTACTGCAAAGAGGCTTCGGTCAAAGACGCCAAACAGAATGTTTTTGGGGTTGATGTTTTCGTCGATCCGGATATCCCACGTATCCGTGTTTTTGTACTCGATGGGAACGTAGCTGGAGAAGTTGTTGACTAACCCGGAGGAAAGAGGCTTCGGATAAACTCCAAGCAGCTTCACAGCGTTCGGGTCGAGGCGCGACGTGGGAATGATATTCAGCAGCGCCTCCTGGCCGGCGGTGGTGAAATTTGCCGTGTTGTTGCCAGTAAAGCTGGGACAGCCGCCCGCGGTGCAATTGTAGAAAGGATCGCGCACGTAAGCTCCCGGCGTGCCGGCGAGGCCGGTGATGGGGTCTACGCCGGTGGCTGGAAGTTGGCGCGTAGTGGCCGGGTCGAGAATCGTCCCGTGCGGAAATACTCGCCCCAGCGCGTCCTTCGCCGTGCCGCTGTTGTAAGTGATGTTGTCCTGAAGATTGGTAAATCCGCTGTTCACCATGCCCGTGGTGGGTACGGTCTCGCCTCCCGCCGGTTCCGGCAGAACGTATCTTCCTCCCTGATAGTCGAAGAACCAAAAGGTCTTATCCCTGCCGTTTAAGACGTGAGGGATAAGAACAGGCCCCCCTGCCGTTACTCCAAACAGGTTCTGGTGATATTCGGGAACGGGATTTGCGACGCCATTCACGTTATTGAAGTAGTAATTGGCGTTCAAGGCGTTGTTGCGCACATACTCCCAGAGGTCCCCATGGAGTTGATTCGTTCCCGATTTGATGGATGCATTGACGACGCCGCCTGTGGAGTGGCCAAACTCGGCGTTGAAATCACCGCTCTGCAGCGTGAATTCCTGTACCGCGTCGGGTGGCGGGACAATCGCAGCATTCGTCAACGTATAGTTGCCGCCATAGAATTCGATGTTGTCGTTGATCCCGTCCAAGCGAAAGTCGTTTTGCCAGATATTCGTGCCATTTACGGAAAAGTAGGCGCTCTCAGAACTGCCCGAATCCGGCGTAACCCCTCCAGGCGCAGCCGCTTCGACCCCGGCGGACATTTGCGCTAAAGAGCCCCAGTCGCGAGTTGCAAGCGGCAAATCGTTCAGCTCCTGGTTAATGATGGTCTGGCCCACAGCAGCATTCTCCGTCTCCAGAAGCGGAGCCGCGGCCGTCACGGTAACCGACTGTTGCACGTTGCCCGTGGCAAGATGACAATTGATCGTCAGGACCTGTTGCACATGAACGTAAAGTCCATGCACCACGTATTTTTCGAAACCACTCGCCTCCGCCACGATGCTGTAGGCGCCGGGAATCAGGTTGTCAAACACATAGGTGCCGGTAGCGGTGGACGTCGTGGCCGTGCTAACGTTGGTTGCATCGTTCGTCAGCACGATCTTTACCCCTGCGATGACGGCACCCGAAGGGTCCTGCACGGTGCCGGTCACCTCTCCACGATCGATCTGACCCGTCAAGCGGCAGGGTAGAAATAGGAAAACGAGCAAGCCCAAAACCGGGAACCAAGAGCTTGTTACCCTCGATCGCATTTGCACTCTCACTTTTGCCTCCAATAAGTGGTCTTCATGACTGGATTGACGTACCGTTCGTGGGGCATTCGTTAGGCCAGATTCACGGTAGGGTATTTCGCCAGCGCGCGGAAGTGTTTACCCTATGTGAGTCCAGGTGTATACACCTGTGGATCGATCTCCTAACCCATTGATAGAAATAGCCGTGCTCTCTTTGTGAAATATTGGTACACTGCCCCACATAATCGTCCCTGCCGCCCATTTTCATTGTTCCTTTACAGCGAATCGGTGGCTTAAGTACTAAGATTTTTTTGGCACTCGCACGCTTAATGGGAGTTCGCTCCTATGGAAACTTCCGGCACCATCCATTCCACGCAGGAAGTACCGCTTCCCCCGAAGGCATGCTCGTTTCGGTTACGAAACGATCCGCGTTGGAGCCTTGCCCAGCGAGTGGTCGCAGGTTCCCACTTTGTCCGGTCCCTATTGTTGTCAAAGTTCCTTCTGTTTGTTGTTGCGGAGACCCTCGAAGGCCGCGAGAGCGAGATTACTGAGCATCAGATAGGCGTGCAGGTGTTTGGCCGGCCGCCCGGCTACCGCACTGTCGAGGACAACATCGTCCGCAACTATGCACGCCAACTGCGCAAGCGCCTGACCGAGCACTTTGACGGCGAGGGCAACACGGAACTGTTACATATCGAGATTCCTCTCGGCGGTTATGTCCCGGTCTTTATTCCGATTTCGGAGACCAGCACTGCTCCGGAATCGCATGCGGTCCCGATTTCAATCAGCATTGACACGCAACCGGTACCAATTCGACCGCGCCAATCGGACACGGTAGCTGCTCCTCGATTGAACTGGAAACGTTGGCTGCTCGGTGCATCTCTGCTGACCGCGTACAGTGCGGTACTCATTTGCCTCGCGTGGTTTGCCGCGACCTTAGTTCGCGCCCCGCATCGGCATCCGGAGCCGATTCATCCGCTCTGGGCCACGCTCTTCGATGGTCCGGCGATCACTTACATCGTACCCGCCGATGCGGGGTTCAATCTCCTCGAAGACCTGTCGCGCCGGCGATTGCCACTTGCGGACTATATCAAGGGTGGCTACCTGGAACTGCCACTTGCGGGGGTCGATCCGCACAGTGCCGATGATCTGCGCTCACAACAGTTCACCAGTTTCGTCGACTTCCAGATTGTTGCCTCTCTCGCGCAGCTGCCGGAATACAATCCGCAACGGGCCTCTCTTCGTTTCCCGCGCGACCTACGGCTTGACGATTTGAAGAACGCCAACGCAATCCTCATTGGCTCAGTCGGTAGCAATCCCTGGGCGGCCATTGCGGAGAGCAGCGCCAACTTCCGCATTGTCTATGGCCAAGGCATGCAAGGCGCAACGATTATCAACGCGCGTCCACAGCCCGGAGAAGCATCGTCTTACGCAAGCCACTGGAATGAGCCAGCGCACGAGACCTTCGCCCTCATTGCCTTTCTCCCCAACCTGGGCGGCAACGGGCATCTGCTGCTTCTACAAGGACTGGATGTAGCTGGAACCCAGGCGGCTGCCGAGACGCTCTTTCGTCAGAGCGCAATTGCGCCCGTACTGCGGCGCGCAACGCGCCCTGACGGCTCGCTTCGCTACTTCGAAGTGTTGTTGCGCTCGACCAGCATTGATTCGAACGCCACTGGCACGCAGGTAATTGCAAGCAGGGTTTACTGAGCCACGCCTTTAAGTCTTCATCACTAAAGACTTAAAGGCGTCAAACTACCTTCATTTTTCGCTTGCGGGAGGACGGCGGACAGAATGGCGCCATGCCGACCTATTCCAGAAGGACTTTCATTGCCTCGGCGCAAGCGAAGACGATCGATTTCACAATGCGTGTCAATCAACTGTCGTCTGAGGGCTATGCTGAGCCATCCGGATCACATTTCTCAGACGGCATAATCTCCTCTGCGACTTCATGTCCTACTACGTGCGACAAAATCCAATGCAGTTGTCGCACGCCTTCCGTCAAGGAAGCAGGTCCGGGCTGCAGAATAAATGAAGATCTAATTTCGTAAATTCGCCCATCACGAACAGCGGCAATCTTCTCCCAACCAGGCCGAGATGAGATTTCCTGCTTGTTCGCTTTCATACCGCACCACGACGCAATGATGACGTCGGGGTTGCGGCGGATGACCTCAGCCGAATCCACAACGCGCTCCTTTGCTTTACGCCGATCCCGCAACTCAGGGAAGATCGGCTCTCCGCCAGCGATCTCGATCAGTTCCTCCACCCATCGAATCCCACTGATGAGCGGGTCTTTCCATTCCTCGAAGAACACGCGGGGCCAACGAGGAAACGACTTTGCTGCCATCGCGATCCTCTTGAATCCATCACGATATTCGGAGATGAGTGCAATGCCCTGATCCTCTTTGCCCACAATCCTCGCCATAAGCGAAATGAAATCGAATATCTCTGCAATGCTTCTCTGGTTAAAATTGAAGACAGTAAGGCCACGAAGAACGGCCTGCCGCGAAATCTCCGCCTGCACATCGGAATAGGTGATGATCAGATCCGGCTTCAGCTGCTCGATCGCCTCGAAGTTTGCATCCCGGAAGGTCGATACCTTCGGCTTGGACCGTGCTTCCAGAGGACGCGTAGAGAAGCCCGAAACGCCGACGATCCGCTCCTGCTCACCGAGCAGATAGAGAAGCTCGGTGGCCTCGTCGGAAAGACACACAATGCGGCGTGGGAATAGATCCTCTCGCGGATTCAGTTCTGATGCGGACATGCGTTAAATCCTCTCGTAGAATCAATGTGCCGGAGCAGCAAGGCGATTCAGCTATTGATAAATCTCCGCGCCAGGAGAAGCAGCGCACGTTATTAGTCTGGATGAGAGAGAGACGAAGAGAGCGCCTGGATCAGCAGCTCATTGTCGGCACGGTTCCGAACATTTACTCGCATGTAAGAGCTGTCCAGGCCCTCAAAGCTCGCGCAGTTTCGGACAACAATGCGGTGATCCACAATCAGATGCTCCCAGACAGACTTGCTCCGCAAGTGTTCAGGCAGCCTGAAGAGCAGATAATTTGCACTGCCCGGAAAGAGGGCCATTTCCAGGTTGAGCAACTCGGCACGGAGCCATTCGCGCTCCTGCCGATTCCGGAGAATGGTTGCGGTAATGTACTTGGAGTCTTCGGTTGCTCTTTTTGCGGCCATTGCCGCAACGGAAGAAACGGGCCAGTGCGCTAAGTTGCATGAGATAACTCGAACCACATGCTCAGGAGCGATGAGATACGCGACGCGTAATCCCGCCATGGAAAAAAACTTCGTCAAGGATCGAAAGACAGTCAGGTTCTGGAGAGTCAGAACATCGTGAGAGAGACTCCTCTCCGGAACGAAATCGATGAAGGCTTCGTCGAGCAAAACTCGAATCTTGTTCTCAGCGGCGCGCTGCACAATGTCTTTCATGTTTTGAGCGGACATCGTGATCCCTGAAGGATTCTGCGGGTTGGTTAGAAGGAGCGTGTCACATTGATGCCGCTGGCATTCACCGATTAGCTGCTCGCAGTCCTGGCGAAAATCCAGCTCGGGAAGCAGACGGTAGGGATGGATCTCGACGGCGCACTTTGTGAGTATGCGCCGGTACTCTCCGAAGGCAGGCACGGGCAACAGACAACTCCGCGATCGAATCGCTGAGAGCGTGGCATCGATCAGGGGAGCGACGCCGTTGGCAACCAGAATATTGACCGGAGGAACCGCTGCGTACCCGCCTAAAGCCATGCGCAATTCAGGGAGATCCAGGTCTGGATAGTCGCGTAGAATTGCAGGGCTATGAATCGCCTCGTTCAATGCCTCCATCACTCCCGCTGGAGGACCATCCGGATAGATGCTGGCGCTGAAGTCCAGCAATTCATGGATTGGGACGACGAATTGCTCCGCAATCTGGCGGAGTTGGCCACCGTGTGTCGGTACAGTCCGCATCGCGATGATGTCAGGCATTGTGCCTCCTCGCCAGGAATGCACATGCGGCAGCAAAGCCAACAAGAGTGGCGACTACGGTGATCGTAAGTGCTTGCCTTGCGCTGGTGCGTGATGGACGCGGGAAGTGTTCGCCCAGAACAGGTGCTTGGACCTGCTCGCCCCCATAGGTATTCAAACCGCCCAACTGAACCTGCAATGCGCCCGCCATCGCGCTCTCGGGTTGGCCCGCATTGGGGCTCAAGTGTTTGCGACCATCGCTTCGCCACGTGCGGAGGGCGGTTGCACCATTGCCTTGCTGGAGTGCGCCCGCGGATGCGCACAGAAGAAGCGCCGTGAGACGCGCTGGGAGATAGTTGGCCACATCATCCAGTCGAGCTGCGGTCTTTCCGAACCAGATGTACTTCGAGTCTCTGTGTCCAATCATCGAGTCGAGTGTGTTTACGGCCTTGTACGCCATCGCGAGGGGAACACCACCGATTGCGAGATAGAAGAGCGGCGCGATGATTCCGTCGCACAGGCTCTCCGCAAGCGTCTCTATCAAGGCGCGAAGAACTTCAGGTTCGTCTAGAGCCTCGGTATCGCGGCCGACGATACGCGAGAGTCGAAGGCGTGCGCGTGGCAAGTCGTCCGCTTCAAGTGCAGCCATGACGGACTGTGCTTCGTCCAGTAGATTCCTGATGGCAAGACAACTCGCCCCGAGCAGGACTTCAACACACCCTGCAAGCCAAGGGCTGAGGCCACGTACAGCGCGTAAGATGGCCCACGCGACGCAGCCTGAGCCTGCCGTGATGCACACGGTCAGGGCCGTCCCACTCATGAGTTCCCATGCAGGGCCAGAGCCGATTGAGCGAATCAGACGCTCGCCGGAATCAGCCGCGCTTCCGATGAAGCGCACTGGATGCGGCAGGAATTCCGGGTCCCCCATCACCCAGTCAAGCGTGTATGCGGCAGTCAAGGTCGTGATGCGCATGGCTCCTCCTGACGTCGCGCTGCCGGCCACGGTAGCCCCACCCAGCTCAACATGGTGCGCATGTCCACGGAGGTGGAGACGGCGTCTGCAAGCCGGTCAAATTGTTGTTCCCGCAACTGCCTCCATTGCACAAATGTTGTTGGCTGTTGCAACCCACATGAAATGCGCAGGGAGGCGAGAAATGCATGTCGAAACTCATCGTGATGGAAGATGCCGTGCAGGTAAGTTCCGATCACTCGTCCCTGCCGGCCCACGCAACCATCCAATACAACTTCATCTGGGGAACCAGTACGCCGGATGCAAGCGAAGGCTTCCGCTGCTCCTAGGTACTCCGTCTGCCCGACGTGAATTTCGTACCCGCGCACGGTCGACGCAGCGATCGGCTGGCCAAAGAGTTGAGGATGCAGCAAATCTCCCTCGGCTTCTCGCGTCGTCTTTTCCTGAGCCATCACAGTGCGGATCGGAAGCAGGCCAAGGCCTTGCTGCCGTCCTCCTCCTTCCACTGCGTATGGATCCTCGATTATCGAACCGAGCATCTGCATGCCGCCGCAGATTCCAAAAACCGCCCCGCGATCAGCATGAGACAGGAGTGCGTGGTCCATTCCGGACACACGCATCCAGCGAAGGTCCGCGATGGTTTGCTTGGTTCCGGGAAGGATGATCGCATCTACCCTTTCCATCTCTTCCGCAGTGCGGCAGAATCGCACCTTCACGGATGGCTCAGCGAGCAGAGGGTCGAAGTCCGTGAAGTTTGCGATGGATGGAAAGCAAATGATTGCGATACGAAGCGGGCGATGCGGCGAAGTGTCCTCCGTCCACATTGAGGATGTGCGCTGCTCAATCGAGACGCTGTCTTCCTCGTCAAGCGTGAGGCCGTGGAGGAAAGGAACGACGCCAAGGCAAGGCTTGCTGATGCGCTGTTCAATGGCTCGAACACCTGGCAGCAGCAGGCTGATATCTCCGCGAAACTTGTTGATGATGAAGCCATCAATCTGATCCCGTTCCGCAGGATCGAGAAGTTCCAGTGTGCCGAGCAGCGAGGCGAATACGCCGCCACGGTCAATATCCCCCACAAGCACGCATCGCGCCCCGGCCATCTTTGCCATGCGCAGGTTCACAATGTCGCGATCTTTCAGGTTGATCTCCGCTGGGGAGCCTGCACCTTCCAGAATCATTAGATCGTTCTGCGTAGCAAGGAGCTCGTAGCTCTCTCGTATGACGGGCACGAGCTCTTCCGTGCGGCGCCGAAAGTAATCTTCCGCAGAGAGATTGGCCCAGATTCTGCCGCGTACAATCACCTGCGACGACGCATCTCCTGTGGGTTTGATCAGAACTGGATTCATATGGACGGAGGCGGGAATGCCGGCGGCTTCTGCTTGCAACGCCTGTGCGCGGCCTATCTCTAGGCCCTCAGGCGTTGCGGCCGAATTCAATGACATGTTCTGAGCCTTGAACGGCGCAACACGATATCCTGCCTGCGAAAGAATCCGGCACAGTGCGGTGGTCAGCATTGACTTGCCGACATGCGAGCCGGTTCCAAGAACCATGATAGCGGGAGTTCTCATGGCTTCCCGGTACCTTTCCAGGGCTGGTCAAAGGTCTCCGAGCGGAGCACATCCTCGAGCGAAAGGCGACGCTCCCATCCCACGCTCTCCAACTCAGGTTCCGGCGCAAAGTGATCGACATAGCCCATGCAGAAGTAGCCAACGAGCGCTACTGATGGCGGAATCTTCAGCAGGGACTTGATATAATCCGGATCGAGAATACTGACCCAGCCGATGCCTACGCCTTCGGCGCGAGCGGCCAGCCAGAGGTTCTGTATCGCACAGACGGCGGAGTAGAGCGCGGTTTCCGGCATGGTGTGGCGGCCAAGGGAATGCCCATGGGAGCTGGTCGCGTCGCAGACAACGCACAGATTCAGAGGCGCGGTGAGGATGCCTTGCAGCGTAAGCTTTGCGTAGAGTTGCGCCCTTTGCCCTGAGTAGGCCTGGTGCTCCTCAGCGCTCGCCTGCTGAAAAATGACGTGCACCGCCCGGCGAATCTCTTCAGAGCGAATGAGAATGAACCGCCATGGCTGCATCAAACCCACCGAGGGCGCCTGATGTGCCGATTGGAGAAGCCGTAGAACCAGATCCTGCGGTAACGGATCGGGCCGAAAGCCGGAGCGTACATCGCGCCGCTCACGGATGGCGCGATAGACGCCAGCCAGCTCTTCAGGAGGATAAGTTGTCATTACCATGCCCTCGACCAGCGCGCCCCGTTGTGCTGTTTATCCCGAAGTTGAGAACCGACGCCAGCCTCAACCTCAAGCAGCCTGCCGAAAAGCCAGATCAAGTCTGACAGTCGATTCAGGTATGCCAGCACGTTGGGATCAACTGGTCCACCGGACTCAATGAAACGCACGACAGTTCTCTCGGCCCGGCGGCATACTGTGCGGGCTACCTCGTATGCCGCCGCTTCAGTGTGAGCACCCGGCAACGACCAGTCGGAGACAAGGCCTTCAGTCGCTTCAATCTTGTGGACAAGGTCGGTGAGGTGGTCCACGTCTTCTGCGATGATGACGGGGGGCTGCTTCTTGCTCTCCGGCGGAGTGGCAAGATTTGATCCCAGCCGAAAAAGGGTTCGTTGGATCTCTTCGGTCCAAGTGCGTACCTGCACGTTCTGACAGATACTTCGGGCGAAGCCCAACACTGTATTTAATTCGTCGACGGTCCCGTACGTTTCGACCCTCAGATCGGCTTTCGAAACGCGAATACCGCCAGCAAGTCCTGTCTGTCCCGAATCACCTCGCTTCGTTGCAATACTCATTGTCATGCTCCTCTCTCGATTTGCCGGGGACTATTTCAAACGACTCACTCACCGCGATTCGAATAACCTTACGGCGCGCGGGACGCCGCCATTGAAGGATCAGATTGTCCTCGCAAAAGTCCATCACCGCTGGTGGGCGATCGCGTAAAAGAATGCTCTCTGCAAAGAACCAGTTCTGTGCAGCGCCTAGTTCTCGTAGAGTTCTGGCCTCAATGACGACGGCGGGGACCTCAAATACCCCCGCACGCATCAAGCGCCATGCGCGATGATAGCCGTCCCGAAGGAACCAGCGACCACCGTAGTGTGCAACTTCCATGAATGGGCTCCCATGCTCCACACGAAACGAACACCGCTCTGGGCTCTCACGCCGATCTTCCAGTCGCACGCGAAAGTCCGGGTTGGCGGATCGCAGGACCAGTCCTGTCGCACCCCTTTCTATCTCATAGTCTGATTTTCGTTCTGGCGGAAACGCGAGATCGACGCGTTCCGGCCATGAAACTGGACCAGAATCAGGTCGACGCGATCCTTCGTCTGGCAAGACAAGCCTCCGCTGAAAGCTAATCAGTCGACGAAGGTCTACAACTTGTATTTGCCATTCAAGCCCGCTGAACTCGCGTTGAAAATCTGCGCGCTCCGCAGGACTTTTGAGAAGCTCTGCGAGACCGCGGGCGGCGTCTGGAACAATGGGAGAAATGGACTCCCACACTGGACGGTATCGCACCAGCCGCTCGGCATCTGCCTGAATTTGCGCGATCGTTCCGGGATCACAGTATCACTCCCGATCAAGCTCCTCATCCATGCCCCATCCGGCCAACTCGACAACCTGGTTCCACACCGTCATAAGAGACCTCCCGGCATGGGCTGAGCCACAGGCAGAGGCACGATGGCGGCGTATGAAGCCGATTTCGCGTAGGCAACATCTGCGCTGAGCCCATAGACTTCAGTCAATGCCGTGCGAATGAACCCGCCGTGCGTCACAGCCACAACAGCGCGGCTTTCCGCTTGCTTAAGAAGAAACTCCAGTTCTCTGCGAACCCGAAGCTGAAAGATTTCGAAGACCTCGCCAGACGGTATAGCGCCGTAAGGATACTGGTCGACCCAGAGTTTCGCTTGCCGAGGATACTGCTCTTCGATCTCATTCCAAGAAAGACCCTCCCACGCCCCAAAACTGACTTCGCGCAAACCGGAACGAAGGTTCCATGAAAGGCCGAAGTGATCGGCAATGACCTGAGCGGTCTGGATGGCTCTCTGTAGATCGCTCGTATAAATAACCTCTGGCGGGGTACCGTCCAGAAGATCTGCAGCTCTCTCTACCTGCAACCATCCTGCGCGATTGAGAGCAGGATCGGAGTGCCCGCAGAAACGGCCTGCCAGGTCGGTCTCCCCATGCCGGATGAGCAAACAGCATTTCATTTGTTCCATACTCCGCAAAAGTAGACAGCAACCTCGGTGATCTGAATCGTTGCCCCCATGCAGTCGCCCGTGATGCCGCCGATCCGTCGCTGATAATAGGCCCCGCTCAGCAAAGTAACCGCGAGTGCAACGAGGCTCGGCTGCCATGCGGCTGTGCGCAAGAGATACCAGAGCACAGCAGCCGTGATTAAGGTTCCAATGATGATCGTTAATCCGTTTGTTCGACCAGCAAGCCGCCCTCCCTGACCTTCGAGACCGCGAGCAGATGGCAGTGCTGCGCTGAGAGGCAGCGGAGTCCATCTACTGAGCGCCTGCGCGGAGATCAGGTACGTTGTGACTTGGCTTACAGGAATCGAGGCGACCAACAGAACGCGCGAGCTGAGAGAGAGGATTAGAGCGATTCCTCCGAAGCTGCCAATACGGCTGTCCTTCATGATGCGTAGCCGGTCTTCGCGCGTCCACGCTCCCCCGAAGGCGTCCGCGCAGTCCGCCAGCCCGTCTTCGTGGAGTCCGCCGGTGATGAGAATAAGAAAGAGAATGACCAACAGGGCGCAGAGTGATCGTTGCAAATGTGGAATCAAGATCCTGTACAAAAGGGACGCCAGCCCGCCGATGAGCACTCCAACCAACGGAAACCATGCGGCTGCTCGTTCTAAATCGCTCGGGTCGAGGGATTCGAATTGAATCGGCAATCGTGTCATAAACTGCAGCGCTAGCGCCATGTCCTTGAGCGGCCGCATCATGCACCCGCCCCGCTCACGCCGGCTGACGAGAAGGTTGCCATCTCTGCGTAGAGTCGCAGCGCCGACTCAATAAGCGGCATCGCGAGCACCGCTCCCGTGCCTTCGCCCAGCCGCATATTCAGACGAAGCAATGGTGTGATCCCGATGGTGCGCAAAAGATAGCGATGTCCCGGTTCCTCCGAGCAATGCCCCGCAAGAAGATAATCCTTGACCGCCGGCGCAATCGCACAAGCGACCGCCGCAGCCGCCGTAGAAATGAAACCATCACACACGATCAGTTGCCTGTTTCGAGCCGCTCCCAGATAGAAGCCCGACATGGCGGCAATTTCGAGGCCGCCTACGCGCCGGAGGACCTCCAGGGGTTCGCTGTTCTGGCCATCCGGGAAATGCTTGCGCAGCGTCCGGCGAATTACATTCAATTTGCGATTTCTTCCCGCATCATCCAATCCGGTTCCTCGTCCTGTGACTTCCGCCGGTTTGCGCTGGGTAAGCATTGCTGCGATAGCACTTGCAGACGTGGTGTTGCCGACCCCCATTTCACCGACCGCGACGAATTGCTTGCGTCCTGCATTAGACTCATCGGCTAATGCAATACCTAGTTCGAGCGAAGCTGCGCACTCTTCTTCGGTCATTGCAGGTTCATCCAGGAAATTCCGGCTGCCTCTTCGGATTTTGGCTTTACGAAGCCCTTGCGCATCTTCAAGATCGGCGTCCACTCCCACATCCACAACCGTCAGTTCAGCGCCGTGCTGCCGGGCCAGGACGTTGATGGCCGCGCCGCCTGCCAGGAAGTTGCGCACCATCTGCGCTGTCACCTCTGGTGGATAGGCGCTTACGCCCGCATGGGCGACCCCGTGATCTGCCGCGAACACGTAAACGGCTTTCTGACAAGGAAGGGCCAGCCTGCCGGAGCGGATGGCCACAACCTGCGCTGCGACGGCTTCCAGTTGTCCAAGGCTGCCGAGAGGCTTTGTCAGTTGATCGAGATGCAGCGTGGCCTGTTTCAGATAGTGCTGGTCAACATGGGCAATAGTGGATGCAAAGGCTCTGATCTTCGCGAATGCTGCCGTGTTCATGATCTTCATAGCGCGAACTCGCTGGGCGTCGATACGCCGTGCTGCAAAGTTGAAGGGCGTGGTGGCGGGCACCTGAAGGCCCGCTCCAGAAGGTCCGATTTCAGAATCTCTTCGGGGCTTCCCTGGCGCAGTCGCTCGAAAGGGCTGATCAAAACGACGGAGGAAAAAGTTCCCGGAATAAGCGTCAGATCGTGCATCGCAGCGAAGATGTAAATGCCTTCTGAATGTAAGGACCGTATGAGATTGATCAAATCCATCTGACGGCCGAAGTCGAGATTCTGTGTTGGCTCATCGAGAAGGAGCAGCTTCGGCTCCTGCGCCAATCCAAGTGCAATCTTCACGCGCTGACGTTCGCCGCCGCTGAGTTCGTGGTAGACACGATGCCGCAGAGAAGTGACATCCGTCAATTCCATGGCGCGCTCGATTGCGCACCGATCTTGCGCTTTCAATCCTCCAAGAAGACTGAGGTACGGCGTTCGTCCCTGTTCCACAATCTGCTCGACCGTGAAAGAAAACGGCACTTCCAACTGCTGCGGCACCAGGGCAACTTCATGTGCAATCTCAAGCCTTCGCAGCGAGACCAGCGGTTGATTCCCAAGTAGAACCCGTCCTGACGTTGGGGTCAGAAGCCCGGCTGCGATGCGCAGCAACGTTGTCTTTCCTCCACCATTCGGTCCAATCAGCGCGGTGCATGATCCCTGCGCAAGCGAGAAGCTTGCGCGATCCAAGACCTTCCCCTGAGCGAACGAGAAAGAGACATCTTCGAACGTAAGAAATGCGCTCATGCCCCGTATCCCCGCTTTGTGCGCCGCAGCAGATAGAGAAAGAAAGGGCCACCGATCAACGCCATCAGAATTCCAACAGGGAGTTCCGACGGTGCCATCACGGTGCGCGCCAGTGTGTCAGTCAGAACCAGGAATGCAGCGCCAGTGAGAGCCGTGGCAGGAAGCAAGCGAAGATGGTCTGGGCCCATCACCAGCCGTGCAAGATGGGGAACGATCAACCCTACAAAGCCGATCAGACCGCCGAGCGACACAGCGACTGCTGCAAAAAGAGAACCCACGATGATGATGGCGATGCGCACCGACTCAACCTTAACCCCCAGTTGCTGAGCGTACTCATCGCCCAGCGCCAGCGTATTCAGTCGGCGCGCGAGCACCGCAGAGGCCGGAAGGGCGATTAGCAGAAGCAGCCCAACGACACCCACCTGCGTCCAGCGAGGCACGCCGATAGACCCGTGCAGCCAGGATGCAAGCACACGAAGCCCCATGCCGTAGTCGCGGTCAAGTATCTCGACGAAATACGAGGAGTAGCTCAGCATGGTGCTTACGGCGAATCCGGCGAGCAGCAGCGTCACCACCTGCGTGGTGCCGCCGACGCGTGCAAGGATGTACACAATCGCAATCGTGGCCACGGAGCCAGCGAAGGCAAGCAGCGCAATGGCGCTGAAGCCCATCCAGCTTACTTGCGGCAGCAAAACCATGCCGACTGATGCGCCCAGAACCGCGCCGCCGGAAGACCCGATCACATACGGATCGGCAAGCGGATTGCGGAACAGCCCTTGAAACAGAAGCCCTGCGACGGATAGCGACGCTCCGACCATCGCAGCTGCCACAATACGCGGTAGGCGTACATCCAACAAAATCGTCCGCTGGTCCGGTGCCAGCGGACGAGAATGTAGGAAACACGCCTCGATGCTCTCTAGTGGAATTCGAACAGCACCGCAGGTAATCGCCAACACAATTGCGATCACCAATACCGCAGCGAGAACAGCAATGACTGGCCCCAACGGCAGACGCGCCGATGAACTTCCGGACTCTTCACCGGCTACAAATTGGACTATCTCAGCTTCCACGATTCTCCTCCCAGAGTGATCTGCACGCCAGAGCGGAAAGTAAACGGTAGTGCAGGATATCCAAAGGCTTCGCTATAGTGCTGACTGAGCAGATTCTGGATACTGCTCACGACTTCCATCCGATGGCTGATCGCATAGCTCACGTTCAAGTCCAGCCGTTGATAGGCGCCGTCGAGATTGCGGTTCGGCAGCAGAAGCGTGGGGAGAAAGTTGGCGTCAAAGGCAAGGAAGTCGCTGTCATCGCGCCGTCCCACCAGAGTGCCGGTCAAGAGCGAAGAGATTCGCGCATGGGTATAACCCACTCCGAAATAGCCGGAGTGGGGCGCACGACGGAAAGGCCGTGCACCTACCAACGGGGAAAACGCCCCAATGGGCACGGTTGGAAAATTGGGATTGTAGGTCGGCCCGATCGCGTCGGAGGTGAAAGATCGCTGGATGACCGGAGCCAGATATGTGCATCCACCCCGCGCAAACAAAGATTTCGCGAGCTGGAACTGCGCTTCGGTCTCAATACCCTGAGCACGAAAGGCCTGAGAGTTGACGGTGGCCCCGTAGGTGGCGGCATCGGCTACCGACGCAGGAACTCCAAGATCGAGCAGTCCCTGGCTCGGAATGTATTCGATGCCGTTGGTGAATTCATTATGGAAGTAAGTGATGCCGACCTTCGCACGGCCTTGAAACAGTTCCTGATCCATCCCGGCGTCATAGGTGCGTGACCATTCAGCGCCAATCTTGCCAATGTGATATTGGGAGATCAACTGCGCGCCGTTGGGAAGAGCGGCGAGTTGAGCGTAGAGTGAATCGGTCTGGTCAAAGATGCTTGGCTCCTTGACACCCTTGCCAAAGCTTGCGCGAACCCGTGTCCCGCTCAGTAGACCTGCGGGGGTATTTTGTCTTATCGAATAGGAGAGCGAAATCCTTGGCGTAGCGGCGAGTCCATAAAGAGCGTTATCTTCTACACCCGTACCCACCGTGTAGAAGAGCCGATCCCTTATGTCACCCTGAAACAGGAACGTGTAGCTGTAGTTTCCCCTCTCGACTGAATTCGATGGACTACCGGAGTAGCCGCGCTCGTCTTCGTAATTGAAAGCGATAAGGCCCAGCAGATGCGGGTGGATGCGGTAATCGGATTGCGCATAGACAAAGTCGCGATCGGTTGACGCGGGATAGGAATATGGATACGTCTGGGCATACTGGAAGAGCGCCTGACCCGAAACGGCGTAGCCGTTTGCCCCATAAATGGTCACAGGTGCTCCAAGATAGCCCTGTAAACTTCCGCCGGAGTAGTACGGAATTCCCGTAGGGGCGAAATCGGTGAAGAGAGAGCGAAGCCGGAGCCCTCCATACCGGAGCTGGTTATGCCAGTTTTGCGTGCTCTGCGTATCGAAGGTCACTCCAAAGTAGGAGTCCTCATTGGCCTGTTTCGTGTCGTCAGGAATTCCGTAGAGCAGGATCGCGTTGGGCTCGCCGCTTGCTAGCTGGTCATGTCGCACCGTTGCACGCAGGGTTGCATTCGGAAGCAGCGCCCATCCAAAATTGCCCGACGCGGTTCCGATATGAAAGCGGTCGTTGGGAATGCTGTTGGAAGTGTCAAAACGAGAGTAGTCGGAGAAGTAATCCAGCGTCTTCCACTTTCCACCGAGCGAGCCCTCGTTATGCGATGTTGCGAAATTTCCGCCTTCCCCCAGATAGGTTAACTGGGGCAGAGGAGTTGTGCCGGTTTGCGTCGTAAGGCTTACGACACCCGCCATTGCGTCGGACCCGTACGCCGAGCTGTTCGGTCCGCGCAGCACTTCAATCTTGGCAATGGCAGAGGACGCAATGTCGGCAAACTCTACGGCCCCGCCGATGTCATTGGCGGGGATGCCGTCGATCAGCACCTCGTTCGCATCATCGTTGCCGCCGCGGATGTAGAGCCCGGTAGTTCCACCCAACTGGCCTGTCTGGGTCATCTGCAGGCCAGGTATCCATCGGAGTGCTTCCTGCACTTCATTCGTGCCTGCGTATTCATCAGGGCTCAGCATGGTGACCGCCGCGCCAAGATGCGACTCCAGCGTTGGGGTTGCCGTCGCCGTAACGGTCACGTTTTCTGAGAGCGCGTCAAGCCGGAGTGTGGCGTTTTCAATCACCGGTTGTGCGCCGGAGAGTTGCAAGCCCCCAAGGACGTACGTCTTGAACCCGCGCGCAGAGATGCGGAGTGCGTAAGCGCCTGTTGCGGGAGCGGAGAGCCGATAGCGGCCTTCCTGATTGGTAACGGCTGAGACAACTTTCTGGTCATTGCTGAGAAGGTCCAGGTGCGCTCCCAAAATCACCGCCCCGGAAGGATCGGTGACGGTACCCGACACGACCAGAGCAGTCTCCGCAGAAACTGTGCCGCTCAGGCAGATAGAGAAGACAGAAAGGCAGACAAATCGACAAAGCAGTAGAAGACGAGCCATTTGGTTTTCCCCTCGGAATGTGCAACAGGACCGGTCTCCTGACTTGCGCTTCATCGAACATGGCCGCCTTCCCGGGTGTTTCCCAGTGGCTTGCTGGCCTTGCCCTCTGCGCTTACAGTTACGGGGTAGTGGCGGATTCGCACCGCGCTTCCCGAACATCCTGCTGGTCAAACGATCTGTGTTGAGAGATGGAACGAGTCCATCTCAAGGATGAAATTGTTTTGCCAGATTCTCCAGTGCGTCGATGGCAACCGGGCTGGGCAGATCAATGCGGCTGTCGGCGTAATAGACGCGCCCTGCGCGCATTGCAGGTAAGGTGTCCCATCCCGGCCGTATGGATAATTCTGACAGCGAGACTTTGGAGCTGCGCACCAGAAGAAGTGCGTCTGGGTGTCGCGCTACAATCGCTTCCAGGCTGACCTGCGGCCATTCCTGCGCGATGTCGCTGGTGATGGAAACACCACCGGCGGCTTCAATCAATTCTGTGATGAACGCGTGCCTGCCGATGGTCACGATCGGGTCGTACCAGACCGGCATGAAGACGCGTACAACCGGCTTTCCACCAACACGCTTGCGCACAGCCTGCTCGCGCGCCTGAAGGCTCTGGATCAATCTCGAAGCATCCGACTCACGACGCAGAGCTTTGCCAAGGCTGAGGATCGACGTGTAGATTCCGGCAATCCCATGCGGGTTGACCATGAACACCGGAATGCCATAGCTCTCAAGCTGATTCGCAGTCTGCACATGGTTCATATCCCCGCTGCCCAAGACCAGATCGGGATGCAGGGCTACAATGTTCTCAAGAGATGGATTCATGGGAGCGCCGATCTTTGGCTTCGTCTCGGCCTGCGCGGGAAATTTCGTGTAGTCGGAGACGGCAATCACCTCGTCACCGGCGCCCAGACTGTACACATCGTCCACGATGCTTGGAACAAGGCAAACCAGCCGATGAGGATGATCGGGAACCACCACGGTTCTTCCCAGCTCGTCGGTGAGCGTGCGGGAGGCAAAGCACGGCACAGCGGCAAAAAGCAGAACAAGGGCACAGAGTTTCATCGCGCCTCCGCTATAGAGTGCGCGATCTCTTCAGTAGCGTTGACGAACGCTGCGGCCATGGAAGGTGCGCCTCCGAAATGGAGATGGATGTAACTCGCGAGCACGTTGCGGAAGACCACTCCTTCTACTTCGTTCTTGTCGGAGAGGGTGTACCGTGCGTGGAATGCCTCTGGCAGTTCGCGACTTGCGGTCGAACGCGAGTAGTGGAAACTGTGCCCACGCAGTGCCGTGCCCTTTGTCCCCAGCAGACAATCCCGCATCAGCTCAACTTCAACATAGCCGAAGCGGACCAGCCTGTTGGTCATTTCAATCTCAACCGGAAGGACGCCGGTCATAGGGAATACCTGGCCGTCACCTCTGCGTAACTGCTCGGAGAGATAAATCATTCCCCCGCACTCGGCATAAATGGGTCTGCCTTCCTGCGCAAAAGCCCTGATTTCCGCGGCCAATGAAGTATTCGCGCTAAGCTGGGGCGCATGAATTTCGGGATACCCGCCACCCAGGTACAGCGCATCGATGCCCTTCGGCAAATGAGCATCCCGCAAAGGGCTGAAAGGAACGATTTTCGCTCCCGCTCGTTCAAGCAGGTCAAGATTGTCCTGGTAGTAGAAGCAGAACGCGCGATCCTGTGCAACTCCGATGGAGACCCGTGCGCTTATTGCTGGTCGTTGCTCACGATACAGTTCTGCCGGCAAATCAGGTGTGGATCTGAGCAGTTCGTCCAATGCGAGTTGCTTTTCCGCAAGAGCTGCGAATGCTTCGGTCTTTTGATCCCACTCGGGCTCCTCCTGCGCGGTGCGCAAGCCAAGGTGCCGTTCCGGAATCCGGACCGACTTGTCGCGCGGAAGCCATCCCAGCAGCGGAGTCGGAGAGGTGCTCCGAATCGCATCTCCCAACATCCGGTAATGCGACTCGCCCGCGACTCCGTTCAGCACCACGCCGGCAAAGCGCAATGCGGGATCAAATACTTCAAAGCCCCGTAGAACAGCCGCAATGCTGCGCGCGCTTTTCGAGGCGTCCAGCACCAGAATCACCGGAAGCGATAGCCACTCGGCGATCTCCGCCGTACTACCCCTGTCGCCCTGCCCGGAGATTCCATCGAACAGGCCCATCATGCCTTCGACAATTGCAATGTCCGCGTCCGTTGTGGCATGGGCAAATACCTTGCCGATCGCCGCCTCATCCAGCATCCAGCCGTCCAGATTTCTGGCCGGTCGCCCCGTGACTGCGGAGAGATGACCCGTGTCGAGAAAGTCAGGACCGCACTTGAAGGCCTGCACAGTGAGCCCGCGCGCTCGAAGAGCCGCGCAAAGCGCAAGCGATGTCGTGGTTTTTCCCACACCGCTCGCTGGACCTGCGATCAGAAATCCTTTCATCGCAATCCCTCCGCGCTGCCTTTGATTGCGAGGGGCAAGCCGGCAACCATCAGCACGACACAATCTGCAATCGACGCCATCCGCTGGTTGATCTCGCCAAGGAGATCGCGGAAGTGACGCCCCGCTTGATACGCGGGAACAATTCCGCTTCCCACTTCGTTTGAGACGAGGACGATCGAACAATGTGCGTTCTCAATTGCACGGCAGAGGGCCGCCAATTGATCCGCGATCGCAGCCGCATCCGCACCTTGCGCTTCCATCAGATTCGCCGCAAAGAGCGTCAGGCAATCGACGAGCAGCAGATCCGAGTGCGCCTCGTTCGCGGCAATTGCACCCGCCAGGTCGAGCGGTTCTTCCAGAGTCTGCCAATGCGGGGGCCGTTCCGCGCGATGCAGGGCAATCTTCCTGTTCATCTCTTCGTCGGAGGCTCGCGCCGTGGCCACAAAACAGACCGCCGAAGATCGCGAGGCAATCTCCAGCCCAAAGCGGCTTTTACCGCTGCGCACGCCTCCAAGCACGAGCGTCACCGACCTGCGGTGTACTTCCTGCATGCATATGCCTCTGGCCGAGAGCCTGGGCGCTCGGTGAAGCGGGATCTAAAGGCAGCTTTCGGCGCGGTGACAGAACCGCAAGGAATGCTCTCCAACTCTCCCATCGAAGTTGGATTCGCCCGGAAATGATCTGGCCGGTCTCCTGACTTACACCTCAGCGAACATGAGCGCCTTCCCGGAAACAATGCTTCCAGTGGCTGGAATTCTTCCTGCTCAGTTCTCGGTGCTTACAGTTACGGGGTAGTGGCGGATTTGCACCGCCTTCCCGAACACCAGATATTGTGGACTATAGATTTTGTGATGGAATGAAGTCAAGCAGGGAAATAAATTCATTAAGCTGAAATGATCGATATCCAGGTGTGCTTCGTTGCCAGTCGTTGAGCAACCGGTTGGGCAACTTGGGCGGATCGTCGGAGGTGTTGTTGGGCCACAGCCCTTTTGGATCTCGATTTGAGAGAGAGACTTCTGCCGATCAACGGCATAGACCGTTCCAGACATCCGCTGAGCGATGGCAAAGGTCCGTTTTTTCCCGACCTCTGCCTCTGTACGGCAGGGGTCTATACATACAGAAAACCATGAGGGTGTTGACGAGGGTGCTGCAGGAATTTCTCCCCGTGTTTTCTACTGTATTTGAGTACCTTTTTAGCCATTAGTGCCCATAGTTCCAATGGATTACGATCAAAAACACTTCCGTCACGCTAAAGGTATTCAATGCTACGCTGCCAGGAAGCGACTGAAAGAGATTACGAGTAAATTCGAGGCGTTGAAGGCCCCCGCAACCAAATCTTTCAATCACTTACAAGATTCGGTCACTCCCAGCAGGTCCCCGATATCCGGCATTTCCAGCGACATGCAGGCAAACTGGCTTGCTTCCAGTCGAACTTGGCCGGCAACCCGGCGCTTGGACCGAGCGCCCATCGCGCATTGAGTTCCGGTTCTTTCTCTTGGACCCGAGATATCCCGGAAACGACGTGAAACCAAGCCCGCGGAGCACGTTTCGCCGCAAGCCACCGAGCCGAGCCGCCGGAGTCCAGCCTTTTGAAACCCAGCAAAAACCGGGAGCTTTCCAGATTCCTACGCAGAGCCGGTCCTTCTGGAAAGGCAGTCTTCTTCACTATTTTGCGCAAGTTATCCAAGATGGCAGGGCCGACGCATCTTAAATGGCCAGAAATTTCAGCAGATAGTCACTTCGGCGCTTTGTTATTCGTTCCACCGGCGAGCGCATGGTGCGCGACCGGCGCGGGCGGCTGGGCGGCATAGCCGAGCTGGCCGCGGGCTGAAGAGTGCGCCATCAGACGCACGTGGTGATGATCGACAAGGGACAAGAGAAAGCCCACGAGCTGCATTACGGAGCCCAGCCTTTCCGTCTTGTGGGCCGCTACGAACCGCTCTGGCTGGTGGTGGTGGCAGGCTTCGGCGAGCAGCTGATCCTGCTACTCACCAACCTCAAACTGCGAGCGCGGGACTCGGAAAGTGTATGGTGGGCGGCACGAATCTATTGGACGAGGTGGAAATTGGCGTGTCCAGTCAAGGGCGCATAAACCACCCCAATCCGTCGATAAGGGCGCAAAGATACCGGAAGAGTAGTGGTACGGGATGAATTCGGTGGCTATGGCGGCCGTCTGGCGCCCGAATCCTCACTGCGGCATTGCGGCGTCACGAGATCGCAACCCGATTCTTTCAGAATGTTTCCGGCTGTGTCCGAAATTTGGACAGAATCCCTGTCGTGTGCAAAAACTGTACATCGCGTCTCCCGCTTGTCCGGGGCTCAGTTTTCTTCCCCTTTCTGCTTAATGCTAACCCATCAATCATTTACAGCTAAGTCATACTCTCCGAGCGAGTGGTAAACAGATTGCTATATGAGTAGCAAACGCGTTAGTTCCGTTTAATCCATAAAACCAAGAAATACAGGAGGACTTCATGATTACCGCAAATCAGAATATTCAGGGCCCCTCAGGTCTCCTTATTCGCGAGCCAAACTCAAGCACTCAGCCAAAACGGCGGACTAACATACCTCGCATGGTGTTCAGTCAAAAAGTGCAGCAAAGGAACGAACTCGATACACGGCCCGTTGGCTTTCAGTTCAGTGCGCAAGGAGAGGTGGAAAAGAAGAGATCAAATGAGAAACTTGTGCGCTCCCGCATCAAGGACACGCTGCTGATGGATCCACGCTACCTCGAATACAACGCCGCTCGCAAAAGCAAGTTGGTGGGCAAACTCAGGCAAAGCTACGCAGACAAGAATGAGACGCCCCTCTGGGCCTTATTGATTTGGGCGATAAGTTTTGTTGCCCTTTCCCCTTTCATGGCAATAACAGTAGCTGCGAGTGGAGCAATGTTCGTCTCCTTCGCATGGTCAATGGTTCACCGCGTTAGGAGGGTCTAATATCCACGAGCGTACTCCGGCTTGTCCAAACTATTGACTGCCGCATAAATAATGCACTGAATCAGCGCAAAAAAGTGGCAGCTCGGACTGCAGGATGCAACCGCGAAGTTTCTCGCGGGAGGAGCGGGGAATTGCGTCGCCTAACTCATCCACGTCGCGAGGACAACTGTTGGCCAGCTCTCACTTGGCTTGAGGCCAGACTCCTTCGTCCGGATTCAGTCTGGCGCATAGCCAGGAAAGTGTTCGATGCGACGGCGACGATGCCACCTGCGAAGTTGCTCAATCGGACGTCCATTGTGCGTGGTGGAGTTGTCCAGCAGAACGATCAGCAGACCGGGCAGACGGCGCAGCAACTCGCGCAGAAACAGGGCGACCTCCTCTTGGCCGATTTTGTCGTAGAAAAGCAGATACTCGACAGTGCCAGTTTTTCTCTGTCTCATGCGGCGGTCTCCAAGCCGCAGTTGTTGGATTGAGCGGCGTTGTTCGGCTCTCTGTAGCGGCGGAGAATAATTCTCAGTTTGTGGGGGAGCATCGCAGCTTCGAGAAATTCCGGCAGTGTCGAACGCAGCGCGCAGGCGACGACCAACTCCGATGGCGGCAGCGCGGGATTCATGGCGCGCAGCCAACTGCGGAATTGCCGCCAGACCTCGGCGGTTTGATTCAGTGCCAGATGCTGAAGCAGTCCCTGCGCGACGCAGCCCAACTGCACATGCAAGTGAAATGCGTTCATCTTGCGCCGGACAGCGTCCCGATAGGC
>DAIDGW010000067.1 GCA_027452245.1 Acidobacteriaceae bacterium | reverse complement strand
GTGGGGACGATTGGTCACATTGATCATGGCAAGACGACGTTGACGGCGGCGATCACGAAGGTGTTGTCCAAGCACAATCCGAACATCAAGTTCCGGTCGTTCGATTCGATCGACAACGCTCCGGAAGAGAAGGCGCGCGGGATCACGATCGCGACCGCGCACGTGGAGTACGAGACGGCGAACCGTCACTACGCACACGTGGATTGCCCGGGCCACGCCGACTACATCAAGAACATGATCACGGGCGCGGCGCAGATGGATGGCGCGATCTTAGTTGTTGCGGCGACCGACGGTCCGATGCCGCAGACGCGCGAGCACGTGCTGTTGGCGCGCCAGGTGGGAGTGCCGTACATCGTGGTGGCGTTGAACAAGTGCGATGCGGTAGACGATCCCGAGCTGCTGGATCTGGTCGAGCTGGAAGTGCGCGAGTTGCTGAAGTCGTACAAGTTCCCCGGCGATGACGTGCCGGTGGTTCGGTTGTCGGCTCTCGGCGCGCTGAACGGCGAAGAGAAGTGGGAGAAGCAGATCGACGCGCTGATGGAGGCGGTGGACAAGAGCGTGCCGCAGCCGGCGCGCGAACTGGACAAGCCGTTCCTGATGCCGATCGAAGACATTTTCTCGATCTCGGGCCGGGGCACGGTGGTGACGGGCCGAATCGAGCGCGGTAAGGTGAAGGTCAGCGAGGAAGTGGAGATTGTCGGCTTCCGCGAGACGCGCAAGACGGTGGTGACGGGCGTGGAAATGTTCAAGAAGCAGCTGGACGAAGGCATGGCGGGCGACAACGCGGGTCTGCTGCTGCGCGGCATTGGCAAAGAAGACGTGGAGCGCGGCATGGTGCTGGCGAAGCCGGGCTCGATCACGCCGCATACCAAGTTCAAGGCTGAGGTATACATCCTGACGAAGGAAGAAGGCGGGCGGCATACGCCGTTCTTCAAGGGATATCGTCCGCAGTTCTACCTGCGAACGACGGATGTGACGGGGGTGGCGGAACTTCCGGCGGGCACGGAGATGGTGATGCCGGGAGACAACGTGAGCCTGGTGATCGAGTTGATCACGCCGGTGGCCATGGAGAAAGGCCTGCGCTTCGCCATCCGTGAAGGCGGACACACGGTCGGCGCCGGCACGATCGCGGAAATTATTCAGTAAGACAATCGAAAAGCGGCTTGCAGCCTGCCGCAAGATCTTTCCTTCCGGAATGGCCGGGAGGGGTCAGGACAACGAGAAACGTGAACGGTAAAGAGAGAATTCGAATCCGCTTGAAGGCGTACGACTATCGCATCCTCGATCAGTCGACGGGAGAGATTGTGGACACGGCGCGGCGCACCGGTGCTCAGATTGCCGGACCGATTCCGCTGCCCACGATGAAGAACAAGTTCACCGTGCTGCGCTCCCCGCACGTCGATAAAAAGTCGCGCGAGCAATTTGAGATCCGCACGCACAAGCGGCTGCTCGACATCCTCGAGCCGACGCAGCAGACGGTGGACGCGCTGATGAAGCTCGATCTGCCGGCTGGCGTAGATGTCGAGATCAAAGCGTTCGGGAAAGAACATAAGTAGCTTCGAGCCTCGAGCTCCGAGGCAAAGCTTCCCAGCCAATAGGCACCGATGGGTGACCCACGCTGGATGGAGAAGAAAATGGCAACGAGAGTTACAGGCATTCTGGGTAAAAAAGTCGGCATGACGCAACTGTTCGACTCCAAGGGCGACGTTCGCCCGGTCACAGTGCTGCAAGCTGGACCGTGCGTCGTCACCCAGCACAAGACCGCGGTGAAAGACGGATACGAAGCGGCCCAGATCGGTCTCGTCGAATTTGTGAAGCAGTCGCGGCTGACGAAGCCCGCGCAAGGACATCTCGCGAAGAACAATCTTCCGCCGGTGAAGTTCATGCGTGAAGTGCCGCTCGAAACCGATGGCGCGGCAGATGGGACTGGCGCAGTGAAGGTGGGCGATCGCATCCTGGTCGAAATTTTCGAAGGCGAGAAGTTCGTCGACATCGTCGGCGTGAGCAAGGGACACGGCTTCCAGGGAGTCGTGAAACGGCATCACTTTGGCGGCGGTCCCAAATCGCACGGTTCGATGTTCCAGATCACGGGTTCAATTGGATCGTCGGCGTTTCCTTCGCGCGTGTTTAAAGGCATGCGCATGTCGGGACACATGGGCAATGAGCGCGTGACGGTGCGGAACTTGCGCGTGCTGGGCGTCGACAAAGACGAGAACCTGCTGGTAGTCGAAGGCAGCGTTCCCGGACCCCAGGGCGGCTACATCGTTATCACCAAGGCGAAGAAGCCACCCAGAGAGCGTCGCGGATTCGCCGGAGCGGCGACCGTTGATCCGTTGAAGGCGGCGAAGAGAGCGGCAAAGAAAGCTTAAGAGTCGCGGGCGGCGAGTTGCGAGAACTTAAAGCTCAGGACTCAGGACTAAGACAATGGCAACCATTGATATTCATAATTTGAGCGGCGAGAAAGTGGGAACGCTCGACTTGGCCGACGAGGTGTTTGGCGCGGTCAATGAAGACCTGCTCTGGGAAGCGGTGAAGCACTACCGCGCCGGACAGCGTGCGGGAACGCATGCCACGAAGGCGCGCTGGCAGGTTTCCGGATCGGGCAAGAAGCTGTGGAAGCAGAAGGGCACCGGACGAGCGCGCATCGGCTCGATCCGCTCGCCCCTGTGGCGGCATGGCGGAACGGTGCACGGTCCTGTTCCCCGTTCGTATGACTACACGTTCCCGCGCAAGAAGCTGATGGGCGCGCTGCGTTCCGCGCTGGCGGCAAAGTTTGCCGACGGCAAACTGACCGTTGTGAATGCGTTCGACGTGAAAGAACCGAAGACCAAGGAATTCCGCAAGGCGCTGAACGCGCTGAAGGTCGATTCCACTGTGCTGATCGTGGAAGCTCCTAAGCAGGAGAACCGCAACCTGGAACTGAGCGCGCGCAACATTGACGGGCTCGAGCTGATTCGCGGGAATGACGTGCATCCCTATCACCTGCTGCGCTACGACCGCGTGATTTTTGCGCAGCCGGCGATCGAGAAGTTGCAGGTTTCGCTGCAGCGTTCGGTTTCGAAAAAGCAGCGCAAGCCGGGTGAAGACGAAGGCGCGAAGAAGGCGTCGGCGAGTCCGCGGCGGCGGGCGCGCCATGAAAAAGCGGCGGAGGTGGCATAGAGATTATGAAATCCGCATACCAAATCATCCGCCGTCCGGTGATCACGGAAAAGGGGCTCGCGATCAAGGAAAACCAGAACACCCTGGTGTTCCAGGTTTCGCCCAAGGCGACCAAGACCGAGATCAAGGAAGCGGTGCAGTCGATTTTCAAGGTGAAGGTGCATTCGGTACGCACGGCAACGTATCCGGGAAAAGAGCGGCGGCGCGGCAAGTTTGCCGGCTACCGTCCGGACTGGAAGAAAGCCTATGTGCGCCTGCGCTCCGGCGAGAAAATGCCGGAATACGCGCAGAACTTGTAGAACCGCGTTGGCGTTTGGCTTCGGTCTTCGTAATGGATGACCGGCGACCAACACTGAGAGCGAAGTAAAGGTTTAGAACATGCCAATTAAGACATACAGACCGACCACGCAGACGTTGCGCTTCCGGACCACGCTGGTCAACGACGACATCACGAGCGCGAGTCCGCACAAGCCGCTGCTGGAACCCAAGCAGCGCTCCGGCGGGCGCCGCAACTCGGGCGATATCACCATGTGGCATCGCGGCGGCGGGCACAAGCGCAAGCTGCGCATCATCGATTTCAAGCGCGACAAGATCGGAATTCCCGCGACCGTCGCGACGATCGAATACGATCCCAACCGCTCGGCCCGCATTGCCCTGCTGGCCTATGCCGACGGCGAGAAGCGCTACATCCTGCAGCCGGAAGGACTGAAGGTTGGACAGAAAATTGTCAGCGGCCCCGATGCCGACATCCTGGTGGGCAACGCGCTGCCGCTGCGGAATATTCCGCCCGGCACGCAGATCCACAATCTGGAGTTGAAGCCCGGGAAGGGCGGACAGATGGTGCGTTCCGCCGGCGGTGCGGCGCAATTGGTCGCGAAAGAATCGGAGTACGCACTGGTGAAATTACCTTCCGGCGAGACTCGCAAGGTTTCCCAGGATTGCATGGCGACCATCGGTCAGGTAGGCAATCTCGATCACGAGAACGTCACCATCGGCAAGGCCGGCAAGACGCGCTGGCTGGGACGGCGTCCGGTGAACCGTGGCGTGACCATGAACCCGGTCGACCATCCGCATGGCGGCGGCGAAGGCAAGACCTCAGGCGGACGCCATCCGGTGACCCCGTGGGGCCAGCCGACCCGTGGATACAAGACGCGCAACAACAAGCGCACGGATAAGTTCATTGTAAGTAGAGGCAAATAACAGGCGGCGAGATAGTGGATTCCTTGCTGCGCCGGGAATGGCAAAGTTTTGAAGTGAGAGCTGACGGCTGAAAGCTGGCAGCTGATTTTAGAAAGCTGAGAAAAGATTTTATGGCCCGTTCAACCAAAAAAGGCGCGTTCGTCGATGCTTACCTGATTTCGCGGGTAGAAGGCATGAATGCGCGCAATGAGAAGAAGGTTCTGCGCACCTGGTCGCGGCGCTCGACGGTGGTCCCCGAAATGGTCGGACACACCATCGCAGTGCACAACGGAAAGAAATTCATTCCGGTGTACGTGACCGAGAACATGGTGGGACACAAGCTGGGCGAGTTCAGCTTTACCCGCACGTTCAAAGGGCACTCGATGAAAGCCGCCACGGAAGCGGCGGCCAAGCCCGCCGGAATTCCAGGT
The DNA here is from genome assembly GCA_027452245.1 of Acidobacteriaceae bacterium. Lineage (GTDB taxonomy): Bacteria > Acidobacteriota > Terriglobia > Terriglobales > Acidobacteriaceae > Sulfotelmatobacter. The sequence goes on along the minus strand of DAIDGW010000067.1, from coordinate 42,771 downwards.
GGACCGGGAGCTCCGGCTCCGGCAGCGCCGGCGGCGCCGAAGGCATAAGGAGAGAGACGCATCATGGATTTTCGAGCTGAAATGCGATTTTTGCGCGTCTCGCCGCAGAAGGCCCGGCTGGTACTGGGCCTGATCCAAGGGCGCAGCGTCGAAGAAGCGCGGAACACGCTGTTGTTCACCAAGAAGCGGGCGGCCGCTCCGATTGGCAAGCTGCTGCAGTCGGCAGTGGACAATGCGAACTTTTTGAGCGCGGAAAAGAATCTCGACGTCGAGATCGACAACTTGTACGTGAAGAGCGCAATTGCCAACGATGGTCCCCGCATGAAGCGCATCCGTCCGGCGCCCCAGGGACGGGCGTACCGTTATCAGCGCCGCATTGCTCATATCGAATTGGTTTTGGCGGAGCGCGGGAAGAATGGTGGCGGATCGGCAGCCGTTGCCGAAGAAACAGCGGCTCCGGCGAAAGCCAAACGGCGTGTGCCGGCGGCGACGAAGAAGGCAGCGGGCAAGAAGAAAGCCGCCCAAAAGGGTTGAGATTTTAGGAGATACGATGGGACAGAAGGTACATCCATACGGATTTCGGCTCGGCTACACCAAGCCGTGGAAGTCGCGCTGGTTTGTCGAGCGCGATTACGACAAGCTGCTGCTCGAAGACGTCAAGCTGAAGGCTGAGCTGAAGGATAAGCTCAAGTCGGCGGGCGTGAGCGCCATCGAGATCGAGCGTCCCGGCAACAAGCTGCGCATCATCATCAAGACGGCGCGGCCCGGCATCATCATCGGACGCAAGGGTGCCGAAATCGACAAGCTGAAGGCTGAGCTGCAGAAGCGCACCTCGCGCGAAGTTTTCGTCGACATCCAGGAAGTGCACAAGCCTGAACTGGACGCGCAACTGGTCTCCGAATCGATCGCGCTGCAACTCGAAAAGCGCGTGGGCTTCCGCCGTGCAATGCGTAAGGCGGTGGACTCGGCGCTGCGCTTCGGCTGCAAAGGCATTAAGGTCCGCGTCAGCGGCCGCCTGAACGGCAACGAAATCGCCCGTTCCGAGTGGTATTTGCAGGGCCGTTTGCCGCTGCACACGCTGCGCGCCGATATCGAATACGGATTCACCGAGGCGCGCACCACTTATGGCGTCATCGGCGTGAAGTGCTGGATTTATCGCGGAGAGATACTGCAGCAGAAAAAGCGCGAAGCGCAGCCTGCGGCGGTTCCGAGCGGAGCGTTCTAACTAGCAACTAGGCTTTCGAGCCGCTGAGTGATTGCAAACGATTCACGCTGGCCCTGAAAGGCTGGCAGCGAAGAGCTGATTCCTATGTTGATGCCAAAGAAAGTGAAGTACCGCAAGCAGCAGCGCGGACGCATGACCGGCAAAGCCTGGCGCGGCAGCGAGCTTGCTTTCGGAGACTACGGATTGAAAGTGCTTGAACCGGGCTGGATCACCGACCGGCAGATCGAGGCCAGCCGCGTCGCCATGACCCGCTTTGTCAAGCGCGGCGGCAAGATCTGGATCCGTCTGTTCCCCGACAAGCCGGTCACCAAGAAGCCGGCCGAAACCCGCATGGGTAAAGGCAAGGGCGCTCCCGATCACTGGGTCGCGGTGGTTCGTCCGGGAAAGATTCTGTTTGAGATGGAAGGGGTAACCCCGACCGATGCCGCCGAGGCCATGCGTCTGGCGTCGCATAAGTTGCCGCTGCGTACGACCATGGTGAAGCGCGAGACGGCACACTGAAAGTCGGACCGCGGCGCCAGGTTTTCGGAGCCGCTGAGGGCTGATAGCTGAGAGCTTAATTATGAAGGCAGACAAAGTACGAAACCTGACGGAAGAAGAGTTGCGGCACCAGGAGCGCGAACTGGCCGACCAGCTTTTCAAGCTGAAATTTCAGCTGAACATGGGGCAGACCGAGAGCCTCAAGAAGCTTCGCGGTCTGCGCAAAGACATTGCGCGCGTGAAAACCATCATTGGCGAGCGGGCGCGTGCCGCTGCAACGGAGAAACGATAATGGCGGAAACAGCCGAAAAGAAAGTTCAGGGCCGCCGCAAGGAAGTGGTCGGATACGTTGTCTCGAACCGGATGGCAAAGACCATCGTGGTGAAGGTGTCGCGGCAAAAGTCGCATCCGTTTTACGGGCGCGTGGTCAACATCAACAAGAAGTTCTACGCTCACGACGAGAAGAACGAGTGCCACGTGGGCGATGTGGTGCGCATTCAGGAATCGCGTCCGCTGTCGAAACTGAAGCGCTGGCAACTGAAGGAAATTGTCCGCAAAGCGGCCCTGGTGCCCGAAGCCTCGGCGGAAACTGCGGCAAGCTAGCGCCTGTGGGACAGCTTCGGCTGTCCGGCGGAGTGAAACTCCGTTGCGCTTCGAGAAATTGAACAGGAGATTGAACCATGGCTGTGATGATGAGAACGATGCTGGAGGTCGCCGACAATTCCGGCGCGCGCAAGCTGCAGATGATCCTGCCGCTGGGCGGTTCGACGGGATTGAATGCCGGGCTTGGCGACGTGATCACGGCCGCCGTAAAAGAGGCTGCGCCCGATGGCCAGGTGCAGAAGGGCAAGGTAGTGAAAGCCGTGGTGGTGCGCACGCGGAAAGAACACCGCCGCCGCGACGGAACCTACATTCGCTTCGACCAGAACGCCGCCGTGCTCATCAATGAAGCTGGCGAACCGGTGGGAACGCGCGTGTTCGGCCCGGTCGCGCGCGAACTGCGCGAAAAGAGATTCTTGAAGATCGTATCGCTGGCGCCGGAAGTGATCTAAGCATTGAGGGAGTTGGAGTTCAGATGGCAATCGCACAGACAATCCGAGGTCGTAAGCGGGTAGATATTCGGCGGAACGACACCGTGAAGGTGATTACCGGCCGCGATAAGGGCAAAGAAGGACGGGTGCTGCGAGTGTTTCCCAGCGACAACAAGATTCTGGTCGAGCACGTGATGATGGTAAAAAAGCACGTGCACCCGAATCCGCAGCGCAATATCCAGGGCGGCATTGCCGAACAGGAGAGCCGGATTTCGCTGTCCAACGTGCAATTGGTCTGCGGAACCTGCGGGCCGGTACGCATCGGGCATGAAGTCCGCGGCGACCGCAAGGTGCGGGTCTGCAAGAAATGCGGAACGACATTAGATAAATAGATCGGGTAATTGGGCAATCGGGTAATTGTGAAATTTGAACCAACTTGTTTTTGATTCTCAATTACCAAATTACCCGATTACGCAATTACTCAATGATTCTTACGCACCGGTCCACGGACCTTCTCGTAGGGTCCACTCCGAAACCGTAAGAGGAAGTTGAAAACGGAAATGGCAAAAGATAAAAAAGCAGGCAAGAAGGAAGAAGCGCAGGAGCAGCCGGCATCGGGGCGTCCGCGGCACAGCGCCAAGGAGCGTCCGCGCTTGCGTACGCGTTTTGAAAAGGAACTCGCTCCCGCGTTGCTGAAAGAGCTTGAGCTGCATAACGTGATGGCGGTTCCGCGGCTGCACAAGATCGTGGTCAACATGGGCGTCGGCGAAGCCACTCAGAATTCCAAGGTGCTCGACCCTGCGGTGAACGAACTCGGCCAGATTACCGGACAGAAGCCGGTGGTCACGCGCGCCAAAAAGTCGATCGCAGCGTTTAAGGTCCGCCAGGGACAGTCGATCGGCGCCATGGTCACTCTGCGCGGCGACCGCATGTACGAATTTTTCGATCGGCTGGTGAATATCGTGCTTCCGCGTGTACGCGATTTCCGCGGGGTTTCCACCAAATCGTTCGATGGCCGGGGCAATTTCACCCTCGGTTTGCACGATCAGTTGATCTTTCCCGAGATTTCTTACGAGAAGGTCGATAAGTTGAAGGGCATGAACGTCACTATCGTGACCACCGCCCAGAACGACAACCAGGCGCGCAGCCTGCTGCGTCATCTGGGCATGCCGTTCCGGGCCTGAGGCAGGATTTCAAGTTTCTGAGTTTCAAGGTTCAACGAAGGATTTGAATGGCGACAACAGCAAAAAGAGTTAAAGACGCGAAGAAGCCGAAGTTTTCCACGCGCAAGCACAACCGCTGCAAGATCTGCGGTCGTCCGCGCGCTTACCTGCGCAAGTTCGGCATTTGCCGCTTGTGCTTCCGCGGGCTGGCGCTGCGCGGAGAAATCCCGGGCGTCTCGAAATCGTCCTGGTAGAGGTAAGGAAAGGTGCGGCTTCGGCCGTGCCGCGAGAGCAACGCCCTGAGCCGGACGGGATTTGATCCCGGCGCTTTGGGGAGACGATGCCGCCGCAGGTTCTCCGGAATCCCGGAGCGAACGGGTGGCTAGAGGAGAAGGAAACGATGAGGTTGACCGATCCGGTCGCAGACATGCTGACGAGAGTGCGGAACGCACTCCAGGCACGGCACCAGAAAGTGGATGTTCCGGCTTCCCGCCTGAAGCTGGAGATTGCCCGCATTCTCAAAGAAGAGGGCTACATCTCGAACTTCAAGCCTACCGATGACGAGGAAGGCCACAAGGTGATCCGTATTTACCTGAAGTATGGCGCGAACAACGAGGCCGCCATTTCGAAGGCGGAGCGTGTGTCGAAGCCCGGCTGCCGCGTGTACGTGCGCCGCAGCGAGATTCCTCGAGTCCTCGGCGGCATGGGAATCAATATCCTGACTACACCCCGGGGCGTGATGACCGGACGCCAAGCCCGCAAAGAGGGCGTGGGCGGAGAATTGCTCTGCGAAATCTGGTAGCGGAGCGGCCCGGCCGCTGAGTGGCAGCCGGAGCAAAGCAAGATCTGAGAGCGGAAACTTATGTCACGAATTGGAAAAAAGCCGATCGCAATCCCAAAAGGGGTAACGGTCAACATTCAGGGAAATACGGTCGCGGTGCAAGGTCCGAAGGGCAAAATGGATACCCCGCTCCCGATTGGCATCAAGATGGAGCAGAAGGACGGCCATCTGGTCGCCATCCGCGAGAACGATTCGCAAGCCGCGGTGCACGGACTGGCGCGCGCCCTGGTCAACAACGCCGTCGAGGGCGTGACCAAGGGATGGACGCGCGAACTCGACATCGTGGGCATCGGATATCGCGCCGAAATGAAGGGCAAGGGCATTGTCGTATTCAGCCTGGGATACTCTCACCCGATTGAATATCCCCTGCCGACGGGCGTCGATGCTGCTGTCGATCCGAAGCAGACAAAGATCACGCTGACTGGAATCGATCGCCAGAAAGTCGGGCAGGTTGCCGCCGAAATGCGCGCGCTGCGTCCGCCCGATCCGTACAAGAACAAAGGTGTTCGCTATGCGGGCGAGCGCTTGAAGAAGAAGGTTGGAAAGACCGGAGCGAAGTAATGCCGTTTAGCGAGGCAAATGAGCCTCGCTGGCGTCATCCTGAGCGAAGCGAAGGATCTCTGGAATTTCCTGAGCTGCTGGTTGACCGAGGACGATTTTATGCTGACAAAGATTTCAAAGAATCAGAAACGTGGATTCAGTCATGACCGGATCCGCAAGAAGCTGCAGGGGACGCCGGAGCGTCCGCGGCTGAACGTGTACCGTTCGCTGAATCACATCTACGTTCAGGTCATTGACGACCTCACCGGCAAGACGCTGGTTTCAGCCAGCAGTGCCGAAGGCCAGAAGCAGGAGAAACGTACGGGTGGCAACGTCGCGGCCGCGAAAGCTGTCGGAAAGGTTATCGCCGAGCGCGCCAAGTCGAAGGGCGTCACCAAAGTTGTGTTCGATCGCGGAGGCTACATTTATCACGGTCGCGTGAAAGCGCTGGCCGATGCCGCGAGAGAAGCAGGGCTTCAATTTTAGAGTTCGGTAATCGGGCAATTCTGCAATTTCAAAGCCGTCGAACGGAATTGCAAAATTTCCTGATTACACAATTACGAAATCAGGTTTACGAATGCCAACAGTAACCAAGAAACTCGATGCAGGTGCATTTCAATTGAAGGACCAGGTCGTTGCCATCAACCGCGTCACCAAGGTCGTCAAAGGCGGCAAGAACCTTTCCTTCGCGGCGCTGGTAGTGGTCGGCGATCCTTCAGCTGCCGTCGTGGGCTACGGATCCGGCAAGGCCAAGGAAGTTCCCCAGGCGATCCGCAAGGGAATCGAATCGGCCAAGAAAAATCTGGTGAGGATCAATCTCACCCAGACCACTATTCCGCACCTCGTTCTGGGACGGTACGGATCGGGCCGCGTGCTGCTGAAGCCGGCGCCCGAAGGAACGGGCGTGATTGCCGGGGGAGCGGTGCGCGCCGTCATGACCTCGGCGGGCGTGCAGAACGTGCTGACGAAATCGATCGGGACCACGAATCCGCACAACGTGATTAAGGCGACCTTCGACGCGCTGAAGCAGCTCAAGAACAGAGAGAGCGTAGCCACCATGCGCGGGAAAGCGGCCGAGGAACTCTAGTTTCAGCCCACGTGCGGGGCGGCGCGGCTTAAAGTCGCGTCCTTATACAACGAGGTTTGGTGATGACAGCGAAAAAGACGAACGCAAACGGGGGCACGATCCAGCTGAAATGGGTGCGGTCCTCGATCTGTGCGCCCAAGAAGCAGAAGGTCGTGGTCCGCGGGCTGGGTTTTACGCGGCTGAATCAGGTGATTGAGCGTCCCGATACGCCCGCCATTCGCGGCATGGTCGCGAAGGTTCCTCATCTGGTCGAAATCGTGAAGCAGTAGGAAAAGATCATGAATCTATCGAATATCAGAGCACCGAAAAACTCGACCGAGAAGCGCAAGCGCGTCGGACGCGGTATGGGCTCGGGCATGGGAAAGACCTCGACCCGCGGCCACAAAGGACAGCGTTCCCGCAGCGGTTCGCGCATGATCCGTGGCTTTGAAGGCGGACAGATGCCCCTGCATCGCCGCATGCCCAAGCGCGGCTTCACCAATGTTTTTCGCAAGGAATACAACATCGTCAGCCTGGAAAAGCTCGCCGCCCTGGGAGAGACCACGATTACTCCCGAGGTTCTGCGCCAGGCCGGAATCATCAAGACCAAGCATCCGGTTAAAATCCTGGGAGACGGAGAATTGAAGACTGCCGTCACCGTGCAGGCGCATAAGTTTTCCAAGTCCGCGCAGGAAAAGATCACGAAATCAGGCGGCAAGTTTGAGGTGTTGCAGTAATGTTTGAAAAATTCGCGAACATTTTCCGTATTCCAGACCTGCGTAAGCGCATCCTTTTTACGCTGGCTCTGCTGTTCGTGTACCGGCTCGGCGGCCACATTCCCACCCCCGGCGTGAACGCCGATCGCCTCGCCCAATTCTTCGATCAGAATCGCGGCTCCTTCCTGGGTTTCGTCGATTTGTTTTCCGGCGGACAACTGCGCCGGCTCACGATTTTTGCCTTGGGCATCATGCCCTACATCACGGCCTCGATCATTCTCCAGTTGCTGACGGTCGTCTATGAGCCGCTGGCCAAGCTGCAGAAAGAAGGCGAACTCGGGCGCAAGAAGATCACCCAGTGGACGCGTTACATTACCGTCATCCTCAGCGCCGTCCAGTCGTTCGGCATCGCTATCGGTCTGGAGAAGACCGGCGACTTCGTGCTGAATCCCGGAATTAGTTTCGTGCTGATGACCATGTTGACCCTCACTACGGGCAGCGCGTTCATCATGTGGCTGGGCGAGCAGATTACCGACCGCGGCATTGGAAACGGCATGTCGCTGCTGATCTTTGCCGGTATTGTCGTCGGCCTGCCCCGCGGCGTCGCCGATCTGGTGGATAAGGCGAAGAACGGCACCTGGGGCGCGCTTACTCCCGTATTGATGGCCATGCTGGTTGTGTTCATGATCGCGGTGGTCGCCTTCATTGTCTGGGTCGAACGCAGTGAACGGCGTATTCCGGTGCAGTATGCCAAGCGTGTCGTCGGACGTAAGGTGATGGGCGGACAGTCCACGCACCTGCCGCTCCGTGTGAACGCCGGCGGCGTCATGCCCGTGATCTTCGCTTCCTCGATCCTGACGTTGCCCCAGACCATCGGTTATGGTTTGCGCAACAACCGGTATTTTGGCGATGTGATTCGATGGCTGGGTTGGGGCGAACCGCTTTATACCCTGCTGTATGCCATCGGTATCATTTTCTTCGCCTATTTCTACGTTTCGATCGTGTTTAACCCCAGTGAAGTCGCCGACAACATGCGGAAGTATGGCGGGTTCATTCCCGGCATTCGTCCCGGCAAGCGGACCGCCGATTTCATCAATGAAGTCCTGACCCGCATCACGCTGGTCGGCGCGCTTTACCTGATTATCATTTCGTTCATTCCCGAATGGATGATCGCCGGTATCCACCTCAACCACCTGTGGGGCCCGGTTGGGAGGTTCTTTGAAGGATTGCCCACTTGGGTCACCAACGGTTTGGGCGTGAGCTTCTACTTCGGTGGAACTTCGCTGTTGATCGTCGTCGGTGTGGCGATGGATACGGTGACGCAGATCGAAGCCCAGTTGATTATGCGGCATTATGACGGGTTCACTCCGCGCAGCGGACGAATCCGCGGCCGCCGAAACTGGTCGTAGAGCAAAGGGCAAAGTAGGACGGGTTCACGCTTCCAACGAATCGGTATTTTGAAACGTGTTCCAGGGTTGTGGGTTTGCTGCACCTCGGCTGAATTTTGGGGCGAAATGGGGCCGAGGATATTAAAGTCGGGAGGCTCGGGCCAAGCCGATGTCGCAGGAAACCTCGCGCAACATAGGTCCCATTGTGCTGCTCGGACCACCGGGTGCCGGTAAGGGTACCCAGTCCAAGCGCATCATGGAGCACTATTTAATCCCGCAGGTGTCCACGGGTGACATCTTGCGTTACAACGTCGCCCAGGGTACGGACCTCGGATTGGCCGCCAAGGCGGTCATGGCCCGCGGCGAGCTGGTTTCCGACGACCTGGTTTGCAACATGGTTCTGGAGCGTTTACGCCAGCCGGACTGCAAACGTGGATACATTCTGGATGGCTTTCCCCGGACTGCAGCCCAGGCCGGGTGGCTGGACGCATTACTGGACAGCGAGTTCTTTGACAATACGCGCCCGACCCGAGCCTGGCCGATTGTGATCCGGCTCGACGTCGACTATAATAAATTGCTGCTCCGGATCACTGGACGCCGTTCTTGTCCCGCCTGTGGACGGATCTATAACGTCCACTTTCAGCTGCCCCGCACAGACGAAATCTGTGATTTTGATGGGTCGAAGCTGGTGAGCCGTAACGACGATCGTCTGGAAGTCATTCAGCCGAGATTGGCCGCTTACCAGGAGCAGACTCGTCCTGTCGCCGATTACTACGAGCGTACGGGGCGATTGATTTGCGTGAATGGCGATCAGCCGATGGATGAGGTAACGAAGCAGATCTATCACATCATCGAAGATCGTCGCGCATAAGGAATAAAGTAAAACCCAGAATGGCAATCGTTTGTAAGACCGCGGCGGAAATCGAGAAGATGCGGCGCAGTGGCCACATCGTCCGGCAGGTGCTTGATTATTTGCGCACCGTAGTCGCGCCGGGTGTGACCACGATGGACCTCGAACATGCCGCCGAGGCCAAGATCAGGGAGTTCGGAGCCAAGCCGGCGTTCAAGGGATACTACGACTATCCTTGCGTGCTCTGCACGTCGGTGAACGAGGAAATCGTGCATGGCATTCCGTCGGAAAAGCGTACGCTGGAGACCGGAGACATTGTCTCGATCGATTGCGGCGTGGTGCTCGACGGATATTATGGCGATGCTGCCATTACCGTTCCTGTGGGCGCGAAGATTGATCCGGAACTGGAGAAGCTGCTGAAAGTTACAGAAGAATCTTTGTACCGCGGCATTGAGCAGGTGCGAATCGGCAACTCAATCGGCGATGTCGGAGCCGCCGTGCAGGAGCATGTCGAAGGGAACGGTTTCAGCGTGGTTCGGGAGTTTGTCGGGCACGGAATCGGGACGCGCTTGCACGAAGAACCGCAGGTTCCGAATTATGGATCGCGGGGGCACGGCGCGCGCTTACGCGAGGGAATGGTCCTGGCAATCGAGCCCATGGTGAATTTCGGCAAGCCTGAAACGCGCGTATTGGGCGACAAGTGGACCGCGGTTACCGCCGATGGCAGTTGCAGCGCCCATTTCGAACATTGCGTGGCCGTGACGAAAAATGGGCCGGTGATTTTGACGCAGTAGTTGAGGCGTTTGCGCGGCGTCTGAGCCCGCAGCCGAAATCCTGAGCGCAGCGAAGGATCTGCCGTATAGAAACGCAAGGAGTCGATGAGCAAAGAAGACGCGATTGAAGTGATGGCAGTGGTCTTGGAACCCCTGCCCAATGCCATGTTCCGGGTCGAACTGGAAAATAAGCATCAGGTGCTGGCACATGTTTCCGGCAAGATGCGCAAAAATTTTATCCGCATCCTGCCGGGCGATAAGGTCGCAGTCGAGCTTTCTCCCTACGACCTCAATCGCGGCAGAATCGTTTATCGTTATAAGTGATTTGTGGGAGCAACTGATTCGGCTCTTCCGCCGGGCGAAACCCGGTAGTTTGATTGGCAACTGGCCACGGACAACTGGAAACTGCATTTATGAAGGTACGGGCATCGGTAAAAAAGATTTGCGACAAGTGCAAGATCATTCACCGCAAGGGCGTGGTGAGGGTGATCTGCGTCAACACCAAACACAAGCAACGCCAGGGTTAAGTGATTCTTTGGCGGGGCGTTGAGCTTTTGGCTGGCGCAGCGCTTTGGCGCTGCGATAATTAAGCATCGTGATTTGCGGCTTTCGCCGCTGAGGTAAAACATGGCACGTATTGCAGGCGTGGATCTTCCCCGCCAGAAACATATCAACATCGCGCTGACCTACATCTATGGCATCGGCAATCCGCGCGCGGGACGCATTCTCGACGAGGCGAAGGTCGATCCCATGAAGAAGGTTCAGGATCTCAGCGAAGATGAGGTCAACCGCATCCGTACCGTGATTGAAGCCGAAGGTCTGGTCGAAGGCGATCTGCGCAAGGAAATTTCGATGAACATCAAGCGGCTCATCGAAATCGGATCCTATCGCGGATTCCGCCATCGCCGCAACCTCCCGGTTCGCGGACAGCGCACCCATACGAATGCCCGTACCCGCAAGGGTCCGCGCAAAGGCACCGTCGCCCAGAAGAAAAAAGCGACCGCAAAAACTTAAACACCCGGCCAGTCGCCAGCGGTCAGTTGCCAGTCATTCTGACCAGCAGGCGGGCAATCAAAACTGGCAATTGGCCAACTGGCCACTGGAAACGGATTTATGGCAAAACCAGCAGCAGCCGGCGGCACTGGAGCCGCAGCCGAAAAAAAAGGCAAGAAGAAGACGTTCAAGAAGAAGGAACGCAAGCACGTTCCGCACGGGCTTGCCTACGTTCAGGCATCCTTCAACAACACGATCGTGACCATTACCGACATGAACGGCAACGTTCTGTCCTGGAAGAGTTCCGGATCACTCGGCTTCCGTGGATCGCGTAAGGGCACGCCGTTCGCGGCGCAGCAGGCCGCAATGAATGCCGCCAACATGGCTCGCGATCACGGTGTCCGCAGCGTCGACGTTCGCGTCAGCGGCCCCGGTTCCGGACGCGAGTCCGCTGTACGTGCGCTGGCTGCCGCCGGAATCGAAGTGCGATCAATCCGTGATTCGACGCCGATTCCGCACAACGGCTGCCGTCCGCCAAAAAGACGCAGAGTATAAGTAGAAATTGCTGCATCCTGAGCGCGCCGCGTGCGGAGCGAAGGATCTGGCGAGAGCAGTTTGAAGACGTGTGAAGAAATACCTAGCTGAGATTTGGCGCCGGCTAACGACCGGCGACCAGACAACATTTTCAACCGGGAAGAAGGGAAGCCAGTCCCGTAAACCGGTTTACAAAGGAGAAACATGGCACGTTACACCGATGCAGTATGCCGTCTCTGTCGCCGCGAGGGCATGAAGTTGTTCCTCAAAGGCGCCAAGTGCTTCAGCGACAAGTGTCCTATCGAGAAGCGCAATTTCGCTCCCGGACAACATGGAAAAGACCGCAAGGCCAAAGTCGTAGGTTATGGCTTGCAGTTGCGTGAAAAGCAGAAAGCGAAGCGCATTTACTTCACGCAGGAAGGTCAGTTCCGCAACTACTTCGAGAAAGCCGCGCGCGCCAAGGGCGTGACCGGCGAACGCCTCCTGCAACAACTTGAGCGCCGTCTCGATAACGTGGTCTTCCGCCTTGGGTTCGCGCAGTCCCGTCGTCAGGCCCGGCAGTTGGTCCGCCATGGGCACGTCGCCGTCGATAACCGCAAGGTCAATATCCCCTCTTACGAAGTGAGCGCGGGCGAAGAGATTTCCATTCGCGAAAACAGCAAGAAGCTGGCAGTGCTTGAGATGGCGAAGGAATTCGCCAGCCACGGCACGCTACCCACTTGGCTGGAAGTCGATCGCGACAATTACAAAGCGCGTGTGCTCGGTCTGCCCAAGCGCGAAGACATCCAGTTGCCGGTCAACGAACAGTTGATCGTCGAACTGTATAGCAAGTAAGGAATTGAGCGATGGCGTCATCGGGCCATTGAGCGATTGAGAATCACTCAATTGCCCGATCGCAAAATCGCAAAATGTTCGGTCCATTTTTCGCACCAGATCAGCCTTCGTCAGCGCCTGACCTGAACCCGGACCGGTTCTGGGAGCCGACGTTGAGCCATATGGTCGAAGGAGAAATAAACAATGCTTTGGAAGGGTTTTCAAAAACCAAAACGTCTCGCAGTTGACACCTCCAGCCTTACCGACAAGTACGGCATCTTCTGGGCGCAGCCGTTTGAGCGCGGATTCGGCACCACGATCGGCAATGCTCTGCGCCGCGTGCTGCTCAGCTCGATCGAAGGCGCGGCCGTCACTGCGGTGAAGATGGAAGGCGTGCTGCACGAGTTCCAGTCGATCCCCGGCGTGGTTGAGGACGCGACGGACATCATCCTCAACCTGAAGCAGATTCCGTTCAAGCTCGCCGGCGATGCGCCGAAGGCTATCTACCTTCGCGCCGATCAGCCCGGCGTCGTCACCAGCGGCATGATCGAAGCCGATGGAGACGTCGAAGTCCTCGACAAAGACGTCTACATCGCGACCGTCAGCGAAGGCGGCAAGCTCGACATGGAAATGCGCTTAAAGCGCGGGCGGGGCTATGTCTCCGCTGACAAGAATTTCGACGAAGATCTCGGCATCGGATTCATTCCCATCGATTCCGTCCACTCGCCCGTGCGCAAGTGCAATTACACGGTCGAAGCCGCGCGCCTTGGCCAGATCACCGATTACGACAAGCTCACTCTCGAAGTTTGGACCAACGGCTCCATCACTCCGGCCGATGCCATCGGACTCTCGGCGAAGCTGCTGAAGGACCACATGAATATCTTCATCAACTTCGAGGAAGAGATCGAGACCGGAACATCGTCGAGCGAAGATCGCAAGCCCGAAATCCACAACGAGAACCTGAATCGTTCCGTCGAGGAGCTCGAGCTCTCGGTGCGCAGCTACAACTGCCTGAAGAACGCGAACATCCAGACCATCGGAGAGCTCGTCCAGAAGACCGAAGCCGAAATGCTGAAGACCAAAAACTTCGGCCGCAAGTCGCTGAACGAGATCAAGGAAATTTTGTCCTCGATGGGACTGAGCCTGGGCATGAAGATCGATGAACACGGCAATGCGGTACCAGGGCCCACGTCCAACGTTCCGCTGCCTGCGTCGGCCTACGGCCCGGACGATCAGCTATAGAAGGATTTAAGCAAGCAACACCGGGAAGGCACGGCTTTAGCCGTGCCGCCCCAAGCTCCAATGAATTCGGGGCTTTAGCCCCTGAGGTCTGAAATGCGTCATAAAGTTGCCGGATACAAACTCGGACGTAACACCGCGCACCGCCGTTCCCTGCTGCGCAATCTGGTCACCTCGGTGATCATCGAAGAACGTGTCGAAACCACCGTGCCCAAGGCCAAGGCCGCTCGGCCCCTCGTCGAGAAGATGATCACGCTGGGCAAGCGTGGAGATCTCGCCGCCCGCCGTCTCGCCTCCTCCTATCTGATGACCGACGAGGCCGTGGTAAAGCTATTCGATACCATCGGTCCGCGTTTCGGCGATCGCGATGGCGGATACACGCGCGTCATCCGCACCGCATGGAACAAGGGCGACGGTGCCGACAAGGCATTCCTCGAACTTCTCGGCAGCGAGAAGATCATCGACGAGAAGCGTGAAAAACGCGCCGAAGCTCGCGCCAAGCGCGCCGCCGAAGCCAAGAAGGCCATGGAAGAGGCCGAAGCGCAGGCCGCCAAAGACGGCGGTGTCGAGCCCATCAAGGAAAAAGAAGAAGACAACAAAGAGTAGTTCCCGGGCTGTAGAACGAACTTCAACCGAGGCACGGTTTCAACCGTGCCTCTTTTCTTCGCTCACCTCCGTACATGTACCCCCGCGCCTTCCGCTGGTAACCTTGCGATCTCGCACAGGTTCATTACACTTTCCTCACAATGGCCGCAAACCGTACCCAGATTGGCATTGCCATCGCCGCCGGCGCCGTGCTGGTCTTCGGTTTTCTGGGATACATTTGGTGGCTCAGCAATCAAGGACCGGTCCTCGGGCGCAGCCCTGAGCGCGATCCGCTGACCAACCTGCCGCTCAGCATCGAGATGAATCCGCTGCGCGACCGTTCCACCGAACGCGCTGCCGGCAAGTTTCTTCACGAAATGCAGGACGGCCAATGCGACAACGTGCTCGCCGACTGGGAGCACGATTATCGCAAGAAGTACGCGCACTTCATCTGTGATTCCGAGGCGCAACACCCGCTGGTCGCGTGGAAATTGGCCGAGTGGGAAGACTCGCCTCCTTCGATCAGCCTCCACTACCGCACCAAGCGGAAGAACGGCGGCGCACAAGGCGGCACCTATCACGAACTCGCTACCGTTACCCTCGAAAACCAGAATGGACAATGGGTCGTGACCAAGTACCTGCCTTTCGACTGACCTTTCCCTATTCTTCGCCCCACGGTTGTGATAAGAACCTCAGGTGGCCCAGAATCCTTCCGCACCCCACCCCGCCCGCAACGTTTACGTGTTCGGCCTGACGTCATTTCTAAATGACACGGCGAGTGAGATGGCGTACTGGGTGCTGCCTGCATTTCTCGTTTCGCTCGGAGCCGGGCCCGCGCAACTGGGATTGATCGAAGGCATCGCCGAAAGTGTCGCCTCATTCGCCAAACTTTTTTCCGGAAGCATTACCGACCGGATCCGACACCGGAAGCCGCTGGTGGTAAGCGGATACGTTGTCGCCAATATCGTCAAGCCCGCATTAGCCTTCGTGGGCGCATGGTGGCAGGTTTTGCTGATCCGTTTTGGCGATCGCGTTGCGAAGGGAATTCGGAGCGCGCCGCGCGATGTGATGGTGGCGGAGTCGGTTGAGAAAGCTCGTCTGGGCTCCGCCTATGGGCTCATTCAATCCATGGATTCCGCAGGAGCCATTGCCGGACCACTGACGGCTTTGCTCCTGCTGGCGCACGGGGGGATGCGCTCTGTGTTCCTGGCCGCCGCGATTCCAGGAGCGCTCTGCATTCTGGTGGCCGCGACGGCGATCCGCGAAACAGGCCGCGACCGCAAACCCAGCGCAAATTCCACCGCTTCGCTCTTCAAGGGGCCGCCGCTTCCCCGGCCTTTCTACCTTACGCTGTTTGCGGTGACCCTTTTCTCATTGGGTAATTCCAGCGACATGTTCTTGGTACTGCGGGCGCAGAACATCGGCATTCCGATTTCGCGGGCGCCTTTGCTGGGCTTGGTGTTCAACGCGACGTACACGCTCGGTTCATGGCCTGCGGGATGGCTGAGTGACCACGCTTCCCGGCGCTGGATCGCCGCCGCCGGATATTTCGTCTTCACGGCAGTCTACTTTGTTTTCGGACGCGCTCCCTCGGTCTCGGCGCTTTGGATCGCCATGGCTGTATATGGCGTTTACTATGCTTTGACGCAGCCGGTCCTGAAAGCTTTGATGGTGCAGGCTGTCCCTGCGGACGTGCGCGGCCGCGCTCTGGGGCTCTATTTCTTTTCGACCAGCGTGGCAACGCTGGCCGCCAGCCTGATTATGGGAGAGTTGTGGAAGACCTACGGTGCCTCATTTCCGTTCTATGTCTCGGCAGGATTGGCTGCCATCTCGGCATTGCTCTTGTTGCTCAGTGCACGATAATCGGGGCGAAATCGCTTTCAGTTCTCACTGCCTGCGCACTCTATTTTGCGGTAGACATACGCGATCGCGTCCAAAAATAGATCAGCGCCTGAAACAAGATGCCCGCGGAAGTATCCAGTACCACGTCCTGCCAGCGTCCTGTACGCGAGGGGAGATACGTCTGATGCCATTCGTCGAGACTGGCTACGGTCAGCGTTCCCAGCACGGCCAGACCCGACCAGCGCAATGCCCAAGCTTGCAGCGCCGACTTGCGAAAAGTCGCGCGCCACGCCCGGAACAGAAGGACACTCAAGATTCCATATCCCACCACGTGCCCGCATTTGCGGATCACGTGATTCCACGGCTGGAACTCCTGCCAGCTCACACCAAAGAGAAAATGAAAGATGGGGTACAGAATCCGGCTGGTGTTATGCGAAGAAAGCCAGGTTGTGGACTCGATCGCAATGACGATCATCCACAGGATAGCCGCAATCCACGTCTTCAGGATTTCATGTTCCGGCGCATCCAATGCTGGAGGTGGCTGGAGTGCTGTGCTCATAGGATATTTTCAGTCGCTTACTGTGCATCCGGGTTGGGTCAACGACGAGCGACCAACCTGCAATTTCTATTCAATCGCGTAATTGGGAGCTTCGCGGGTGATCATCACATCATGCACATGGCTTTCGCGCAAGCCGGCGCTGCTGATGCGCACGAATCGGGTCTTCTGCAGCAGTTCCGGAATGCTCGCGCATCCGCAATAGCCCATGCCCGACTTCAGCCCTCCGACCATCTGGTGGATGATCATGGCCACCGACCCGCGATAAGGCACGCGTCCCTCGATGCCTTCCGGCACGAGCTTGCCGAGACGGTTGGCCTCGACATCATTGGTAGGCACGGAAGAATCGTTCTCCGTGCTCTGAAAATATCGCTCGCTCGATCCCTGGGCCATCGCGCCGAGCGATCCCATGCCTCGATAGGACTTGAAAGAGCGTCCTTGATAAAGGATCAGCTCGCCCGGAGTTTCGTCGGTTCCTGCGAACAGCGATCCGATCATCACCGCGCTCGCCCCGGCCGCGAGGGCCTTCGTAATGTCTCCTGAGAATTTGATTCCGCCATCGGCGATAATCGGGACTCCGGCATCTCGAGTCGCCCGGTAGCTTTCGGCGATCGCGGTAATCTGCGGCACGCCCGCTCCGGTGACGACCCGGGTAGTGCAGATCGAGCCCGGCCCGATGCCAACCTTGATGCCATCCGCTCCGGCTCGTGCCAGTTCACAGGCGCCATCGAAGGTGGCAACGTTTCCGGCAAGAAGCTCGATCTCCGGCAGCTTCGATTTGACCAGCTTGACCGCGTCGAGAACTTTCGTGGAATGTCCGTGCGCGCTGTCGATAGCGAGCACGTCGACTTTGGCCTCGGCTAATTCCTGCGCGCGCTCCAGGAAATCGCCGGTTGCGCCAATCGCGGCGCCCACCCGCAACCTTCCATGCGAATCTTTGGCGGCATTGGGATACTTCAGCTTCTTCTGAATGTCCTTGACCGTGATCAGGCCCTTGAGGTTGTACTTCTCGTCAACCACCAGCAGTTTCTCAACCCGGTGCTTGTGAAGGATTTCTTCCGCGTCGGTAAGCGTCGTCCCCACCGGAACGGTGATGAGGTTGTCCTTGGTCATCACCTGGCTGATGGGGATATCGAAGCGCGTCTCGAAGCGCAGGTCGCGGTTGGTGAGAATGCCAACCAGCCGCCCGCCCCGCTCGGTAATGGGCACGCCCGAGATCTTGTATTGCCGCATCATGTCGAGCGCGTCGGAAACCTTGTCGGTCGGGTGCATAGTGATCGGATCGACGATCATGCCGCTCTCCGAGCGCTTTACCTTGTCGACTTCATTGGCCTGCTGCTCGATCGTGAGATTGCGGTGAATGATCCCCATGCCGCCCTGCTGGGCGAGCGCGATCGCCATGTGCGATTCGGTGACCGTATCCATGGCCGCGCTGACGATGGGAATGTTCAGGCTGATCTTGCGCGTGAGCTGCGTCTGCGTCGTTGCCTGCGCCGGGATTACATCCGAGCGCGCAGGCAGCAGGAGAACGTCATCGAAGGTAAGAGCCTCAGGTACGGGAAAATGAATCATAAATGTCTCGGAAATTTGGCCACGCCTAGTGGGTGAACTTTCATTGTAGAGACGGCATAAAGATGAAGCAAATTCCGGTCCGCGTCCTGGCTTTGGGTTCGAAAAACCCTGCGCCTGCCAGTCAACCAGGAGACCCCGACATGGACGCGATCTTGCCGAACTGAATCGGCGCCTTCCAGCCGGCGCATAGACAGGTATGCAAAATCGTGCACAGTTTTATGCAATAATCGCATTATCGGCATGCGTAAATGCCGCGGGAAGCGGAGCCAATGGAAGAGCGCGAGTTTTTTGACGAACGACAGGAAAAAAAACCGGCAACGTTGAACTGTCCGCATTGCAGGCAGGCGGCGGAATACGAAGTCACGTGGCTGGTCCGCACCAAGAAACGCCAGCTTCCCGGGCGAGCCGATGAACGCGATCGCGCCCGCTTCGCCAAGGCGCGGTCCTACATGCTTCGCAAAGATGACATGATGGCCTGCAAGAACATTCGCTGCCGCAAGCGCTTCGAGATTTCCGGAGTGCAATCCGTCGTCTTCACTGAATAGCGAACTCCCTCCAGTTTGCCTTTAAGGCAAAGAATCTGCTTCTTTTTTCCCGGCAATCAATTGCGTAACCTTTGCGATTACCTCAGTTCGTCAAAATCAATCGAGTGCAATTGACCGTCTTCGACGCGCAGCGGATAGTCGAGTCAAAGCGAATCACGGGAGCGATGGTTCGATGCCGGCCGCAAGCTGCTTCGCAACCGTATCAGCTCCCAGGTTCGCGGATCCCGATCAACCTGTAAGGAGGAATAGTGTCCAGTCCATCGGTTGCACCGCGTCATACTCTTTCGAGCGTAATTGATTTCATGAGCGAGTCCGAACTTGACCGTCTGCCTCATGGCGCTATCCAGCTCAGCACGGAAGGTGTAGTGCTGAAATTCAACGCTTACGAGTCACAACTGGCGAATTTGAAAAAAGAAAACGTGATTGGTAAGAACTTTTTCAAAGACGTCGCGCCCTGCACCGATGTCCAGGAATTCTATGGACTGTTTCGCAAAGGCGTTGCGGAGAAGAACCTGCACGAGAATTTCCGTTATCACTTCGCCTTCCGCCAGAATCCGCGGGATGTGACCGTCACCCTTTTCTACAGCGGGATCACAAAGACGGTGTGGGTGTTTGTGAAACCATTGGATAAGCCCTAGTCTTCGGCAACATCTCCCCCGGTTGGACCTCTTCGGCGTGCTTCGCGGCAACGGCGAACACGCAGCCCAATCGCGTAGACAGTCCCGGCTGCTTTCTGCTGCAACTCCCGCAACCCTCATTTATACTAGTGAGTTTTGCCGTGGCCGGTTAGAGCCGCCAAAGGAGTTCCGCCTTGAAAATCCTGGTCTGCATGAAACAGGTCCCGCAGAAGGATGCGCCCTTGAAGCTGAACGAATCGGGCACATGGATCCGCGAAGACGTTTCGTACGAAGTGAATGAACCCGACGCCTACGCGCTGGAGGAGGCCCTGCGGCAGCGCGAAAAGCATAAGGGGGAGGTGGTCGTGATCACCAGCGGCCCGGCGCGGGCCCAGCAGGTGCTGCGCGAAGCGCTGGCCAAGGGGGCCGACCGCGCCATCCACCTGGAAGACGATAAATTCGTGGGGTTGGACGCGTTCAATACCGCCAAGGCATTTGCCGCAGCCATCAAAGACGAACAATTCGATCTGATCTTTACCGGCCTGCAATCCGACGATTACGGCTACGCGCAAACCGGCGTGATTCTCGCCGAGCTTCTCGGCTGGCCGCACGCCACCATCATCATGCAAATCGAGAAGACCGATACCGGCATTCGGGTGAAACGCGAACTTGAGGCCGGATACTTCCAGTACGTGGATATGCCCACGCCAGCCGTGCTGACCATCCAGTCAGGAATCAATAAGCTGCGCTACGCCACCCTGATTGGCATCAAGCAGGCCAAGAACAAGCCGCTGAAAAAAGTTTCACTCGCCGACGTGCAATCGGCGATTGGCGAGAACCTGCAGAAAATCGAAAAGCTGTACGTTCCGCAGAAGACAAAAAAGACCGAGCGCATCGAAGGCCCTCCGGCAGAAGTCGCCAAAAAATTGGTCGACAAGATGCGCAACGAACTGCGCGTGCTCTAGAAGCCGCGATTTCCGCACAAGCATGCGAGGAGTGAAAGCGAAGATTTATGCCAGACACGATCTTGGTGGTAGTGGAACAACGTGAAGGGAAACTGAACCGGGTCTCCTGGGAAACGATCACCGCCGGGCAGTCGCTTGCTGCTGCGACCGGATGGACTCTCGAAGCAGCCATTGTGGGCGCAAACGCCGCGTCCATGGGCGCGGAAGTTGCTACGAAGAAGCTGGCCAAAGTGTATGCCGTGCAATCGCCAAAACTCGAGCCCTATACGGCCGACGCATTCGCCGCCGGTCTCAAGCAGTTTCTCGCTTCGAAGCAGCCCAAGCTGGTGCTGATGCCGCATACCTATCAGGTACGCGACTTCGTTCCCAAACTGGCCACTTCCATGGGGCGCACGGTCATCAGCGACTGCATCGGATTCCGTCACGAAAACGGCAAGCTTGTCTTTACCCGCCAGATGTTTCAGGGAAAATTGGCCGCCGACGTGAGTTTTGCCTGCGACGCTCCCTGGTTTGCCACCTTCCAGAATGGCGCGTTTCGCGGCGACAAAGCGGAAGACGGAGCCACTGCGGCTCATGTCGAAACTGTCGCGCTCGAAATCGCCGACAATGTAATTCGCAATAAGCCCCAGGAAGTGTTCAAAGAAGCCAAGCAGGCAGTCGACCTGACCCAGGCCGAAATCATCGTCGCCGTCGGCCGGGGCATCAAGGAGCAGAAGAATATCGAGATCGCCAAGCAGTTGGCTGACGCTCTCGGTGGAGATCTGGCGGCCTCGCGTCCGATCTGTGATTCGGGCTGGCTGCCCATGGACCGGCAGATCGGATCCTCGGGCCAGACGGTCGCTCCCAAGCTGTACCTGGCGCTCGGCATCAGCGGAGCGATTCAGCACATCGTCGGCATGAAAGGCTCGCGCACGATTGTCGCCGTAAACAAAGACGCCGAAGCGCCGATCTTCGAGATTGCCGATTACGCCGTGGTCGGCAACCTGTTTGACATCGTTCCGCCGCTGACCGAAGAAGTGAAGAAAGCCAAGGCCGGGGGCTAGGCCATATTCTTTTGGAACTAATCTCACCAATCCTGCGTACCTCCGTCTAACAGGAACTCAGGGGTACGCCTGCGCGCCCGGAGGGACACTATGACCCGCTTGGGAATTTACCGGACCTTACTGCTGCTGTGCATTTTTGCCGTCGGGACGGCGCTTTCGTCGCGCGCCGACCAATGGAGCAAGACTTACAAGATCAGCGGCAAGCCCGATCTGCGTGTCGATACGTCCGATGCCAATATTCACGTGGACACATGGGACCAGAACACGATCGAAGCCACAGTGACCACCAGCCATTACAAAATCGGTGATGGAGGCATTCGCGTCGACGAGCATCAGAACGGCGATATGGTCGAAATCGACGTCCGTTATCCTCATCACGGCATCGGCTTTGAATTCGGCAATCACCGTGTGGACGTCACCGTCCACATGCCGCGCGAGGGCAAGGTTGATCTGCATACCGGGGACGGCAAGATTGAGCTCTCGAACTTTAAAGGCGACATGGAACTCAAGAGCGGCGACGGTTCGGAGACTTTGGATGGCGTCGAAGGCATGCTTCGCGCCAATACTGGCGACGGCCATATCCAGGTGAATGGAAAATTTCAGGGATTAGATCTTAAGACCGGCGATGGCCGCATTGAGGTGCAGGCCGCGTCTGGATCCGCGGTTAGCCAAGGCTGGCGGCTGGAGACCGGCGATGGCAGCGTCAGGCTACAGATTCCTTCCGACCTGGCGGCGAATGTCGATCTGCACACCAGCGACGGGCACATCGACCTTGATCTGCCGGTAACCACACAAGGCAAGCTGAACGTAAACGAGGTCCGAGGAACTATCAATGGCGGCGGAAATCTGATTACCATCCGCACGGGCGATGGATCGATCCACCTGATTTAGTTCCGTATGCCGCGGTCAGCAATCCCGCTGGATTGAAGGAGGCGTTCTCCAACGGCCTGTGTTCTGCCGCCTGATTTTGGCCGTGGCCCGATGATATCCTTAAGGATCAACTCCTCCACAAGGTTTGCACTTTCCATGTCTGATCCACATACTCCAGAGGCTTCGGCTGCGCCGGAAACAAGCGAGTCTTTCGGCAGCATTCTTTCGCAATTCGAGAAAAGCCATACCACGAAGACGGCTGAGGGAAGCCGTGAAGGCACGGTGGTATCGATATCCGCCGATTCGGTGTTCCTTGATATCGGATACAAGACCGAAGGCCTGCTTCCGCTCAGCGAATTTCAGAACGACAAGGAACCCCCAAAGCGCGGCGACAAGCTGCAGGTGAGCATCAAAGGCCGCGATCCGGAAGGCTATTACCTGCTGACCCGCAGCAAGGCGGCGCGTCCCACCGACTGGGCGGCACTCGAAAAAGCTTTCAATGAAAAGACCCCGATCATCGGCACGATCACCGGCGTGGTCAAGGGCGGACTCAGCGTCGATGTTGGCGTCCGCGCCTTTATGCCTGCATCCCGCAGCGGGACCCGGGATGCCGCCGAGTTGGAAAAGCTGGTCGAGCAGGAGGTCCGCTGCCGCATCATCAAGCTCGACACCGCCGACGAAGATGTCGTCGTCGATCGCCGCATCATCGCCGAAGAAGAAGAGAAGATCGCCAAAGAGCGCCGTTATTCCGAGGTGAAAGAGGGTGACCTTATCTCCGGAACGGTGCGCAGCCTTACCGATTACGGTGCCTTTGTCGACATTGGTGGAGTCGACGCCCTGCTGCACGTCGGCGATATCTCCTGGTCGCGCATCAACAAGCCTTCTGACGTGCTCTCCGAAGGGCAACAGATCGATGGCCGTGTCCTGAAAATCGACGTCGACAAGCGCCGCATTTCAATCGGCATGAAGCAGTTGCAACCCCACCCATGGGACGCTGTTTCCGGCAAGTATGCGGTCGGGCAGCGGGTACGCGGGACCGTCACCCGCGTCACCGATTTCGGAGCCTTCGTCGAACTCGAACCCGGTGTTGAAGGACTCATTCACGTCTCCGAAATGTCGTGGGTGAAGAAAGTTCGACGTCCCGCCGACCTCGTGAAGCCGGGAGATTCGGTCGAAGCCATCGTTTTGGGAGTCAACCTCAGCGAGCGGAAGATGTCGCTAGGACTAAAGCAGGCGCTCGGCGATCCCTGGGC
The DNA here is from genome assembly GCA_027452245.1 of Acidobacteriaceae bacterium. Taxonomy (GTDB): domain Bacteria; phylum Acidobacteriota; class Terriglobia; order Terriglobales; family Acidobacteriaceae; genus Sulfotelmatobacter. Next base: position 19,271 of record DAIDGW010000067.1, on the reverse strand, counting down.
CGGCATCGATCAGAAATTTCCCGTGGGCTCGGTCGTAGAAGGGCCGGTCGTGAGTCTCACGAAATTCGGCGCCTTCGTGCAGGTCTCAGAAGGCATAGAGGGAATGATTCACGTCAGCGACATCAGCGCCGAAAAGCGAATCAACCATCCCCAGGACGTGCTCCGTATCGGGCAGGCTGTCAAAGCGCAAGTGCTGGAGCTCGACAAAGAAAAGCGTCGCTTGAAGCTGGGCATCAAGCAACTGGTGCCCACCAGCATTGACGAGTACGTGGCCGAGCACAAGCCGGGCGACACCGTAAGTGGACGCGTCATTGAGGTTTCGGGCGCCTCCGCCCGGGTCGAACTCGGAGAGGGCATCCATGCCTCGTGCCGGGTCGCGGCTCAGAAGCAAACGCCCGCCTCGAGCACCCAGGGATCCGAAGGCAAGGCCGACCTCGCGTCTCTGAGTTCGATGCTGCAGGCCCGCTGGAAGAGTGGAGCCACCGCCGAGACCTCGAAGCCGCAGGAATTGCAGGCCGGGCAGATACGGAGTTTTCGCATCGCGAAGCTCGATCCGTCCGCGAAGAAAATCGAGGTTGAGCTGGCATAAGCGGCCTGTCTTGGCGGCTCTGCTGGTGTAGAATTTGTGATGAACCCCAGCGCCGGTCGAGCGTGAACCGGCGCATTTCCTTCCAGTCGGGACGTGGCGCAGCCTGGTAGCGCACTTGCTTGGGGTGCAAGGGGTCGCGAGTTCAAATCTCGCCGTCCCGACCATTCAACCCAGACACATATACCGCACTCAGTTGGGCTGGGAATCAAAACAAGCACTTCTTTCCCTCCGGGCACTCTCCGAAAATTGAGGCAAGAAATTTTGCGCCGCGGTCGTCGAAAGGCATCCGTGTTGGCGGGCGAAAGTCCCGGCATGGAAATTGGAAGTGGCACCCGACTCTGCATTCCACGAGGAGAAGTTATGGCCGGGCAAGTGATCCTATATTTCGATGATCAGGCGGACGCCCTGCGCTTTGCGCTCGCCGCCGGATCCGTCATGGCGGGAGATGACGAACACGCGCCCGCCGATCTGGTGCAAGGCACAGCGCGCATTTCTCGCATCCGTCTGGATGCGGCCAACGCCGGCAAGATCAAGAAATCTGGAGCGCCCGAGTGCGCAGCCTAACCGGCACTCCACGCTAACCTCCGTGTATCTGGCGCTTACGAGTTGCCCGCCTGCGCTTCCGACATCTCGTGGATCGTAGGTATGTCGGAGCCCACCATCTTCAATCTCGGTTCACGATCCAGTTCCCGCAGAATTGCCCGGGTTACGCGATCGTCGATGTCGGTGGCCTGATTCACATCTACCGGATAACTGATTTTCACTTCCAGTCCCGACGATGTCAGCTTGAATGTGGTGCGCGGACGCAACGGACCAACGCTTACCGAGTTGAGATTGGATTCAATCAACTCGCGCTGCCGTTCAAGGTGATCGCCGTACGTAGCAAATGCGCTGTCGATGACGCGAATCATGCGCTGCTCGACCGATCGATAGTCGCTTTCGAAAGCCAGGGTAAGCGTAATTTCGTGCCACACAAAGTTCGTCCCCGGAATCTGCCGGAAGATCCCGGCTCCCGACTGAAAGACCACGGAATTCGAGAAGGCAACTACGCGTCCTGTCGGCTGGAGATCGCGGCCATAGCCTGCGAGCTCCATGACATGCATGCGGACCAGCCCTATATCGACGATCTCGCCGTTCACTCCGGAAATCTGTACCCGGTCGCCAACGCGAACCCCGAATTTTCCGATCAGAAAAAAATATCCCGCCACCGACAGAATCACGTTCTGCAAGGCAACGGCCACGCCTGCGGTGATGAGCCCGGCAAAAGTGGCGACCGAACCGAGTTCCGAGGCAAACGCCAAGGCGATCACCAGGATGCCGATGATCCAGACCACGATGCGACGCATGAGTAGCAGTTGATATCGTCGCCGGGTCTCATGGACGTAATGGAAAATGGCGCGCCGCCAAAGCTGGGAGAGCCCGAACACGATGGCCAGTACGATGACGAGGCTGGCCAGGCGAATCGAAAGGTTCTTCCACTCGGAAATGTATTGCGAATGTAACGACGTCTGCCAATTGGCAAGATTTTTCGCATAGACATCAATAAGGATCGACTCTTTGCTGAGCGGTAAAAATGACGCCGAGAGCAGTTTGAATTGCGCCGTCAGCTTGTCGAGCTGGTTCTTATCCTGCGCCAGCACCGCCTTGGGATCGGTATCGGCCTGCTTGGCGATGGCATCGCTTTGCTGCGCCATCTCTTTGAGTTGAGTCAAAAGAGGATTCTTCAGATTCTTGCAGGAATCGGCCAGCGCATCCGTCCGGTGGACTTCGCTGTCGAGCATCCCCACGCGGCGGCTGGTTGAAATCAGGCTGCTGATCAGTCCCCAAAGTCCGGTGGGTTGCGGCTTGTTGTTCGCAGCCGACGGCGGCATGGTGGTCGACGCTTCGGGCCGAGCAGCGGTCCCTACTGGAGCAGAGCTAAGCGACGGAGGGACCGAATGGCTCAGGGCCTCGATTTGAGCCGCAAGCCCGGTCGGACTGCCGCTGGCGGCGGTCGATCCCACGAAGGTGAGCATGGCGCGCACCACATCGCGGCGCGCCTGGAACAGCTGGAGTTCAGCCTCTGTCTCCGATAAGGTGGCCTGCAGATCGCTGCGCTTGCGGGTAGGAGCGGTCTGTAATTTCTGGCGAAGCCCGTCCACTTCCTGCTGGGTCTGCTGGACCGTCGCATCAAGTCTCTGCGCCGCATTGCTCAATGCCTGATAGCGCTGCGACACCGGGGCTTGCGTCCCCGTCTCTTGCCGGTAGAGCTGCTCCTGGCTGCGCGCGAAATCGAAGGCAAGGCTGACGATTTGCGGCGCAAGGCGCGCGTTGTCATCCACAAACACGGCATCGCTGGGACTCACCGCGATGTCCCGTTCGATGGGCAAATGACGGTACCACTCGACGGTCTGACTTAGAAATTGGGCAACCTCTTGCTCGCCTTCGGGTTCGTCGCCGCGGGCAGGCGCAATCAGCAGCGTGAGCCCAAGCAGGAAAAACATGCTTTTGCGCCAGACGAGAGGCAAGCGGAGTTTTTGTTCAAACGGGTTTCGCCGCCGCAAGCAGCGGCGGTTCGAGTTCGAGTTAATCTCGCGAGAATATGGACCAGGCATCCAGCTAGCCATCGGGTAAAAGTAGTATCAATTCTAAATTGTTCCAAGTAAATGTCGATTAAGAATGGGCATCTACCTGCAATGAGTCCAGTTTAGCTGAGAGTCTACGCGTAAACCGACTGCGACTGCTCCGCATCTACTACCGAGTACGCTTTCTCCGCGAGGAACGCCACTTTAGCGAGAAAGAATAAGGAGCGTCAATGTCGAACCAACCTTCTCGCAACTCTGCTCGGATGCCGGGTCACTCTTCGTCTTCGGTTCTCGACCGTCCACCAATAAAACCATTAGCACAAAACAATAACAATAAAGTTGCGTTCTTCAGAACGGAGACGAGGTCGCGTTTGCCTGTACAAAGGAGTATCGCACCAGCCCCGGACGCGATTTGGGGTCAGTACAACAACTATCGATCGAACGGGCTGGTGGGCTCCTTTGTTGTTCACGTGATTCTTTTGGGCCTTTTGATCGGATTGTCGATTTTCGGAAGTAGGGTAGTGGAGAAGGCAAAGCCCAAAGAGGTTGTAACCCTGATCGCTCCCTCGCCCGATTCCTACGCCTTGCCAACCGCAAAGAAAGTGGTCAGCGGCGGCGGCGGCGGTGGCGAACATGACATTATTCCTGCGCCGAAATCCCCGCGCCTGCCCAAGCCTGACGTGCAGCAGATTGCACCTCCCGCGATTGTGATGCATAACGAAAAGCCCAAGCTGGTGGCACAGCCCAGCGTGGTGGTGCCCCCGCAAGTCCACATGGCTGAGAATCACATGCCGAGTCTGGGTGTTCCCACCGCATTACCCATGCCTGCAGCTCCTCCATCGAATGGCACTGGAGCGGGCGGCGGAATCGGCTCTGGTTCGGGCGGCGGGGTTGGTGCGGGTCATGGCGCCGGCGTCGGACCGGGAACAGGTGGTGGAATTGGCGGCGGCGTCTACAAGGTAGGCGGAGGCATTTCCGCTCCGCAACCGGTCTCGACCCCCGATCCTGAATATACCGAAGAAGCTCGTCGCGCCAAGACGCAAGGCACCTGCATCCTGTGGATGATCGTCGATGCCAGCGGACATCCGCGCGACATTCGTGTTGTCCGCGGACTGGGATTCGGACTCGATGCGAAAGCAATTGAAGCCGTGAAGCAGTGGAAATTCCAACCAGCCATGAAAGATGGCCAACCAGTCAACGTACAAATTAGCGTAGAGGTGGGTTTCCGGCTCTACTAAATACAGAATGGAAATTACGGAAAGATGGAACTGAGCGCTGTGGGTCTCTGCCTACAGCGCTCACTCTATTTCCACTAGGGTGAATTTGTATCGCGCCTACGTGATCGTGCTTAAGCACTCCTGCCGACAGGAAGTCCATGATGGGTGAGTGACGAGATTTTCATCCAGCGTTCTGGGTAGAAGCAGCGCGGCAATCCGCCACGTCACGCCTAAGGATTGCGTGCAAATCCTTTGGCTGGTTAAGTTCCGAGTAAGGCACAACCCACACTGAGTCATAAGTTTCCGGTACAGCAAGGCGCACCCCCAATTACAGGTGCAACCCGATGTGAGGAGAGCGTCAAGTTTTTTAATCTCACACTCGACGTTGATTGCTTCTGTACTTAGCAGGGCGATCGAAAACAAAGGCAGTTCAGCCGGATGTAATGTAAGGAGACTACAGTGGCGACTTGCGCAATACCCGTGGCAACAACAGATGCGATCCCCCTCGAAAAACCCTCCAACCCTCATCAGGAAGAATTGACGCTTGTGCAGCGTGCGCAACGCGGCGATGAGGAAGCATTCGCAACCTTGTTTCAGTTGCACAAGAAGCGCGTGTACTCCGTGTGTCTTCTGATGACGAAGGACGTAGCAGAAGCGGAAGACCTGACGCAGGAAGCTTTCCTGCAAGTATTCCGCAGCGTGGGAACGTTTCGGGGAGACGCGGCCTTCTCAACCTGGCTCTACCGGGTGGCTGTAAACACCGTGTTGATGAAACTGCGCCGCCGGAAGTCGCCGCCGGTTTTGTCGTTTGATGAGCCCGTTTCGAACGATTCGCCTTCGCTCCGCCGCGATTTCGGCAAGAGCGACCCGAGCCTTTCCGGCGTGGTCGATCGCATCGCTTTGCGACGTGCCATTGACGAACTGCCCGAAGGCTGCCGGACAATTTTCGCGCTGCACGAGGTGGAAGGCTATCAGCACCACGAAATCGCCCAACTCTTGCACTGCTCCATCGGCAATTCGAAATCTCAACTTCACAAAGCCAAGCTCAAAATGCGCGATCTGCTGTTTCCGAAGCGCAGAACAGCGCGCCGCCGTTCGAATCCCGATGCCGCGCATCGTACCGACCCGCGTGTGGAAATCTCATTTGCCTCGGGTGACTAGCTGGCAACGAGTTTTCAACTGCAGTGGAATCAGCGATTGAAAAGGAAAGGACGAATGGCCGTGGCGAGCGGAGCGATTGTGGTAATCGGAAGCGAATCGGGAGAATATCTCGAAAGCGATTCGAACTTCGCAACTCCCGCTCCCTTGAGTCTGACGGAAGGTCCCCTGGCCTGCCTGGAAGTCTTAGGCAGGTCCCCGCTGGAACGAACGATCGAACGGATCGGCAAGAGCGGCATCGACCGCATTTGCCTCCTGGTCGAGGACAAAGTAGCTGACTTTCTCCCGATCTTCCGCCGCGAAGATGTAAATCCGGAACTGCAGATCGTAGATGACTGCCTGTTTGCCCTGTCGCAGAAGCTGGAAGATTTCTGCGCCCAGGGTTTGTCCCATGCTTTCGTGGTGAGCGCCAACGCGTTTCTCGAATGTGATTACGAGGACTTTCTGCAATTTCACCGCGAGCGCCGTCAGGCCATTACTCGCGCCTCCGATGTGGATGGCCCGCTGGATCTTTGGGCAGTCGACTGCAACAAGGCGCAGGAGTTCGGAATTTCGAGCCTTCTCACGCGCGACACCAGCACGCAGGCGTGTTACAGCGTTCGCGATTACGTGAACCGTCTGTCGCATCCGGCCGATATCCGGCGGCTGGTGGTAGACGCGTTTCATCGCCGCTGCCAATTGCGGCCGGATGGCCACGAGTTCCGGCCGGGAGTATGGATGGAAGACGATACCGATATTCATCGGCGCACCAGAATCGTGGCGCCCGCTTACATCGGCCGCGGGACAAAAATTTGTGAAGACACATTAGTGACGCGATACAGCAGCATCGAAAGCTGGTCGCATGTTGATTACGGCACCGTGATCGAAAACAGTTCTGTGCTCAGCAACAGCTACGTGGGGATCTGGCTCGACGTCTCGCATGCCGTCGTGTGTGGCAGCAAGTTGATGAATCTCACGCGGAATGTGGTGCTCGAGTTATCCGACCCGAGCATCATCCGAAAGAATACGACGGCCTCCAGGATCATCCGGCGCGATAAGGCGCTGGTGTCGAGGCTGATGGCATTTGCATCCTCGGATTAAATGACCGGGGATCAATAAAGGTGGAAGGTTATTTGAATCTAATAAAGAGCATCCAAACTCGCTGCAAACCGAGGAATGGATGCCACCAGGGGTGATTGATATGTACACAAGCGGGCCCGTAATCGTAATGCAGCTGCCAGAGAAACTTAATCAGACGCAGGTCAGCTCTGTTTTCAGCGAGATGGAACCTTTGCTGGAGAATGACCGTCCGCGCCTGGTGCTGGATTGTTCCGAGGTTCAGCAGATGGACAGCGCCGGCGTGGAAATGCTGCTGCATTGCATGGAAGGCGTGATGAAGCGCGACGGAGACTTGAAGCTGGCGGCTCTCTCGCCGGCGTGCGCCACCATTCTCGAGCTCATGCGGGTCGATCGCCTGTTTGAGATTTTTGAGTCGTCGGAAGCGGCCGTGCAGAGCTTCCATGCATTCCCATCGTATGCCATTCCTCAATCCGAGCCGTGGTACACACCGGCCTATGGCCAGCTCGGAGACATCAAGGCTGCGAGTTGACTCGCCGCCGGCGTCGGAGGCTGAACATGAAAGTATGGACCAAGGTGGCTGCCCACCTTGCGTGGGGCGGGTTGTTTCTTTCAACCCTGTCCCTTCCAGCGGTGTGCCAGGACGGCAAAACGCAAACTTCAAGCGCGAGCGCCTCGGTCCAATCCGGGGATTCGCTGTTACCCGATAGCCCGGGCACGGTGAAGGCGGAGCAGCACGAAACGGAAGTCGCGATGGCGCTGCCGCAGCAGTCGGGACAGGCATCTTCATCGCAGGTGCAGAACCAACCGGCGCCTCCGCCCGAGCGAGATCAAAACCAGCCTCCCCAGAAGCCGGTAGGAACAGCTGCGGCGGAAGCCCCGAACACGAGTGGGATTGCGGCCTCGGAACCGGCCGGAGCGGCAATTGCTCCCGCGAAACAACGGCGCGCCAAAACGATCATCATCCGCGTAGGCGCCTTGATCGGTGCCGGAGTCGCGATCGGCGCGATCGCGGCGCTGACCCTGGGAACTGCCAGCAAACCTCCCGGCGCGCACTAGCCTCCAAAAGAACCGGTACTTCCATTGCGTATATGAATACCTTTTCGTTTTCAGGAATCGATGGGGCCGGCAAGAGCACGCAAATAGCCGCCTTGAAGGCGTTCGTCGAAGGTTCGGGCCTCAACGTAACCTGTCTCGAATTCTGGGACCACGTCGTCGTGCTCTCTTCTCTGCGAGAGAGTGCCAGCCACACAGTATTTAAGGGCGATAAGGGTGTCGGCAGCCCCGAAAATCCCTTGCATCGCCGCGACAAGAACGTAAAGTCCTTGCCGCTAACGGCAATGCGGTTGTTCTTCTACCTGGGCGACAGCCTCAGCTTGTGCTGGATTGTGCGGCGATTACGGATGCAGAAAGAGGGTTTCGTCATCTTCGACCGCTATATCTATGACGAATTGGCGAACCTCCCGCTTAACAACTGGTTTATACGCGGGTTTGTCAGGCTGGTTTTGAAGCTTGTTCCGAAACCGGATGCAGCCTTCCTGATCGACGCGCAGCCCGAAGCCGCGCGGACCCGCAAGCCGGAATATCCCTTGGATTTCATTCGTCAGAACCGGGAATCCTATCTGCGGTTGGCGAAACTCGCGGGCATGACGGTCGTCGAAGGCCCATCCATAGAGGAAGCTGAGGCCAAAGTGAGGCAGGCCGTCCTCTCCAAAATGCGGCAACTTGCTCCCAATCTCTCCGTAGTAGCTACCCCGGAGTAGCTTTATCGCTTCTTTCGATAAATCTGACCAGCAATTAAGGCATTTAGAGCAACCAATAACCAACTTTCTAGGGACGCCCCACATCGAAAAGCAGGGGATGAGGCCAGGAGAGAATGAAAATTTGTCTTGTAACAACCTTCCCGCCCAGTCAGGGAGGATTATCCGAGTACGGCTTACATATTGCCCAGGAACTCCAACGCAACCCTTTTCTGAGCCTCACGATCCTTGCGGATGAAATGGACGAACCCGTTACCGAACTGGAAGGCTATTCGGTAGAGCGTTGCTGGCGATTCAACGATGCCATGAGTTCGGTGCGGATTCTGCGCGCGTTGCACCGCTATAAGCCCGACGTCGTCTGGTTCAATCTCTTGTTCAGTACCTTCGGGCGCAATCCGCTCGCGGCTTTTTCCGGATTGATGACTCCCGTTATGGCTCGCATGGGCGGCCGCTACACGCACGTCACTCTTCATCACTTGATGGATACCGTGGATCTCAAAGACGCCGGCGTCCGGTTCACGCGAACCTATAAACTCTTCGGTTCATTGGCGACGAGAGTCCTGCTCCTCTCAAACTCGGTGTCCGTTCTCATGCCGGGATATCGCAGAATTCTTTTCGAAAAATATGGCGGCGACAACGTGCACCTTCGCTCGCACGGGATTCTGACCCGCCGTCCGGAATATCCTGACTTTGCGCTCCGGGGCAATCCGGAGCATCGCATCCTTGCCTTCGGAAAATGGGGAACGTACAAGCGCCTGGAACTCATGCTTGCGGCGTTTGAGATCATTGCAGAAAGGCTGCCCAACGCAAAACTGGTGATTGCCGGCGGGGATCATCCGAATGCCAAGGGATACGTTGATTCGGTCCGGCAGAAGTTCAGCGACAATCCGCGAATCGAGTTCACCGGATATGTTCCGGAAGAGGGTTTGCGTGATTTGTTCCAAAGCTCGACTGTAGCTGTCATGCCCTACAGCTCCTCGACCGGTTGCAGCGGTGTGGCACACCTGGCGTGCGCCTACGGCGTACCAATTGTCTGTTCTGACATCGCGGATTTTCGCCAGATGGCTTCCAGTGAGGAACTGGCCGTTGAGTTCTACCGGCCGGGGGATCCAGAAGCACTGGCTGATTGCCTGGTGGGATTTTTGGAAGATCCTGAGAAACAGCAGGAATTGGCCACGCAAAATTTTGCCGCGGCGCTACGCATGACCATGCCGAACGTAGTGCAGAAATATCTGCGGCACTTCGAACTGCATCAACGCACGGAAGCGTTGCGCTACGTGACAAGATTCCGCCGGCTTCCCAACTGGGTTCCGTCGAAGTCTCTGTTGCTGCGGGCCATGACGCACAATTCGTTGGGCTGGTCGCAGCGGTCGGCTCTGCCTCCGCCTCCCGCTGCGCACAAAAATGGAAACCAGCTATTCCACGGTGACGGTCACGGTCGTGGCAATCTGAACGGCCGAAGCGTTGCCCTGAATGGTGACGGAATACCGGCTGGCAGCCGGCGGCTTCGCGGCAACGGCGGCGGAAGTAGCTCCGGCTCCGCCGCCGCAGGAAATGGTTCCCATCGTCACGGTCGCGAGCAGACCGAGGAAGATGAGAAGTCGAAGCCCGCGCATGCTTTTCCGGCGCTTCGGGTCGGTCATAAAAATGAATCCCCCGATTCCTAGAGGGAACAGCAGGCTGGCATAAATGGTGCTCCACTTGCGATCGGGCAAATTCCCGGCTGTCGTCGAGACCTGCGAAATCGTCAGGGTAGATTGAGCGGTGCCTGATCCCGGCGTCAGTGCGGCCGGCGAGAACGTGCACTTCAGGTTTGCGGGCAGGTTAGTGCACGTCAAGCTGACCGGATTGTTGTACGACCCCGATTGCGCCTGAAGTTGAATGGCCAGATTGCCAGACTTCCCCGAAGGCAAAATGATCGTGTTTGGACTCGCCGCCAGATTCAATGTTGGTGCTGGCGATGGCGGCGGAGCGGGAGTCGCAACCGCGCACGTTGACGTGTAGCTGATTGCCGGAGTGATGCGGTTGGCGAAGCTCGGTTTTCCCACGGCCTGCACGAAAAGCTTGTAGTTCCCCGGGGGCACCGAGAAACTGCAGAGATTGGTCGAGCGTTCGCCCGGGAAGGTCTGATTCAGCGACATCAGATTCTGTCCGTCGCTGCTGATGTAAACCTCATAGTGGTCGACGACGTCCTCGTTGCCGCTGACATTCCAGCTCAGCGCGTTTCCACTCACGGATCCCGAGAGGCTGAAGCAATCGTCAATCCCCGATTCGATTTCCGTGCCTTCTTCATAATCATTCCACGTGACCAGCTGAAGATACGGAAGTTGTTTGCCCGAGTTGTACAGGCTGTTCGCCTTGTCGAAGGTTTGCAGCCATGTCGCGCCGCATTGCTGTCCCATGATGCGATGGGAACCCCACGACGCCAGCGTGTCATTAAATCCCTTGTAAGACGCACCCACTGTCTGCTCATTGGAATGAGAGAGTCCGCTATCGTAAAAGCTACCCATGTAGCTCATGCCATAGTCACTCGTTGTCGGCATCACCCACGAGAAACTTCCGCCACTCAGCGTATGGGTGAATCCGCTGTTGTTCTGGAAGATGAAAAGCGGGTGAGTGCTCAACGCGGCATTTACAGCGTTCCAGTCAATGCCGTTATAGTCGTCCAGGCCGAATTCGGTAACCACCGGCTGTCCGTTCTGCTTGTAGTAGGCGGCAGATGAGAAGTACTTCTGTTCTACATACTGCAGGTTGTCGATCAACGACTGTTGCGCCGAGCAACCGGAGCACCCATTCGGGACGGCGCCTTTATCCACCATGATCGCGAAGGTGAAGCCGGGATGGCTTTCGGCCTCGGCCATCACCAGTTGAGCCGCGTTGTCGATGGAATTGTTCGGCCCGTACCAGTCAATGACCACACCATTGATGCCGCGGCTGATCATGTCCGTGATCTGCGCATGAACCTGGCTGGAACTGTCGGAGTTGTAGCCGATGTTCATGTGTCCGCCATCGCCGAACCAGAGCAGTAGGTGAGCGAACACCTTGGTATTCGCACCCGCATAGAGCAGCGAATGGACGTCCACTTTGCTGACATTATTGGCGCCGAGGTTGCCGTTGCTCTGCGAGCCAAAGCTATTCGCAGCGCTTGTATTGTTGTTCGTCTGGGCGGCTAACGTTGTGGTTGGATTGATGAAATTATTCTGGGCTGAAGCGACAGCAGAGATCAGCATGAGTGCGAATATCGCACCCAGGATTTTTCGACACATCGGTCCTCAGAGCGCAAGTAGAGCCGAGGTCTTGCTTCGGTCCTGACCAGTGGGAGAGGGAAGGCGACGCCCGCCTGTAGATTTCCTCAAACTGGTTTCGAACTTTCTGGGATCTTTCTGGGAACGCCGTTCAGCTTAGGCTCAGTTGCTGTGGAGCGGACAGATATCGGTAGTACCAGACCCGCAGAAATGTACCAGTGTGTTCAATGAGTACATCGCACGGACTTTTGAGCCTGTCCCACCGCTCTAAACCCATTGCCGAACAAAGCGAGGATGACAAAACGCAGCGTGCAGGTCGTTGATGAATGAAGGTCAGAATTGTGACGGGTGTCACAGACAGAATACCGAGGCGTGGATTCGCGGCCGAAGCTTTACTGCTGCGGAGGCGGCGGAACTGGCGCGCCCGGTACGGGCTGGCCGCCGTTGCCTTGCTGTTGCATCTGCATTTGGCGCGCCTGCATCTCCTGCAGCATCTGTTGCGGTGTCTTCACGCCCGGAGGTTCGTTCGGGTTCTGCTGGTCCGCCTCGGCCGGCTGTTCCTGATTTTCCTCCGGAGCATTTTGGTCAAACTGGGAATCTGCGTCGTCATTGCTGGAGGTATCGGGCTGAGGAGTCTGAGGACCAGGTTGAATCGGCGGCGGTGGCGCGGCTTGCTGGCTCTGTGCGAGGGCCGTCGGAGCAGGCTCCGATCCACTCTTCGGAACCAGGATGACCCGCGTCAGTTCCTTCGGATGGGTTGGCGAACCCAGCAGAATGTAATTGAAGTGCGATCCGTTCAGGAGGTCGGAAACGACTTCTTGTGCCGGCCCCGGACCAAGGGTGGTCACGATACGTTCGTTCGCGGCCGGAGGGATATCCATATCCGCACCCGTCTCCTTGCGCACCAACCGGAGCACGTCGGCCAACGTGCAATTGGGAGCGAGGATCATCAATTGACCGTCATGGTATGTGACGGTGGGCGGAACCGGAGGAATGGAATCCAGTGGCACCTGGGGTACCGGACCCTGCGGACCGTGCGGTAGAGGCGGCGGTTCCTCTTTCTTTTTCGCGTGGTGCTGCGAGCGAGCGGCAAGCGGCAGCGGGGCCAGAATCGCGAGGCAGAGGAGGGCGGTCGTCCACAAGTGGAATTTAACTGGTCGGGACATCCTTCCTCCTGCTGAATGGGTACTGCGGACTGGGGGGACGGCTACGCTGCCTCTCCAGATTTTACCATTGAGGGTGGCACAGGCTCAGCCCCATTATTCCCTGCTAGAACGAACGAGATTCCCCATTTTGCGAACATTCCGCACGGCCGTCGGCAAGATAATTTCCACTAGGAAGGGTTTTGCATCAACCATTTTGGGTTGGCGTACAATCCAAGCGAGTCGGAAGCGGAGTGGTTCAGAGCTTTCCCGCTAAGTCATTGAAGAATAGGGGCGTGCTTATGAAAAAGAACTCGCCGGCTGTTCGCCTTTTCCAGTCTCTCCTGGTTTCCGCCCTCCTGCTCTGGGGTGTGGGCGCACTGGCGCAGGAGTGCCAGACCTCCAGCGACATGGATGCCGCCACGCAAAGTGCGCTGACCGCTGCCGGGCAGCGGTATTACGACATGATCGCGCACGGCGACGTGACATCCCTGCAGCAAAATGCGATTCCTTCGGTGGCGTCCGACTTCACCGGCATCGCCAATACCGTAAAAGATCATGAGAAGGATCTCGCAGGCACCCATGGCACACCCCGGCCGGCCTTCCTACTGAACGCTCCGGGAACGACAGCCCTTCCGCATGCGGAGTTTTTCTGCGGAGTTTTTGGCAAAAGCGGACAGACTGCAAACAGCGCGGTTTTTTACCTGAACAACCTGCCCCCCGGAAAATACGGCGTGGTCATCATGGACGCGAACAGTACGAAAATTCCCACGGCGGTATCGCTGGTCCTGCAGCAGGAAGGTACCAACTGGAAACTCGGCGGCCTTTACATCAAGGAGATGCAATTCGCCGGGCACGACAGCACCTGGTTCATCACCCAGGCGCGCCAATATCAATCCAAGGGTCAGTTGCACAACGCGTGGTTTTACTACATCGAGGCGCGAAACCTGGTTTCTCCGCTGCCTTTTATGAGTACCGCAGTTACGGATAAGCTTTATGACGAATCCCAGAAGGCCAAGCCAACGGACGTTCCCACAGATGGCAAGAGTGAGGATCTGACCACCCCGAGCGGGACCTTCAAGCTGACCGATATGTTCCCGCAGCCGGTGGGCAGCGATCTGGATCTGGTTGCGAAGTACGACGTGAGCAGCATCGCCAACACCAACCAGACCTATCAGGACAACATGGCGGTGATCAAAGCCCTCGTGACCAAGTTCCCGGAGTTGAGGGATGCATTTGCGGCGGTGGTCGCGCGGGCAGTGGATCCGAGCGGGCGCGATTATGGCACGCTCATGCCAATGAAAGAGATTAAGTAGCTAGGCAGCGGCCAGGTAAGCGTATCGAACGATAAACAGGATCGTCAGAATCCACAGCAATGGACTGACTTCGCGCCCGCGCCCAGCTGCGACTTTCACCAAAGTGTAGGAAATCAGGCCGAGGCTCAGTCCGGTGGCGATGCTGAAGGTCAATGGTGTCGCGAGAATGGTGACGAATCCGGGAAGCGCTTCCGTGAAATCTCTCCAGTCCACGCGCCCGACGGACTCAGCCATGAGCGACCCCACCAGAATCAGCGCAGGCGCGGTCGCATAGCCCGGAATGGCAGTGGCCAGTGGCGCGAAGAAAGCCGCCATTAAGAACAACGCAGCCACGAAGACATTGCTCAGTCCGGTTCGAGCGCCGGCCGCGACTCCCGCGGCGCTTTCGATATAGCTCGTGACGGTTGAAGTGCCGGTGAGCGCGCCGAAAATTGTTCCCACGGCATCCGAGAGCAGAGCCTTTCCTACTCGGGGAATCTTCCCTTCTCTGACAAACCCGCCCTGCTCGCAGACGCCAACCAGCGTGCCGACATTGTCGAACAGGTCGACAAACAGGAACGCGAAGATGATCTCCAGAAGCCCGAGGTGCATGGCCCCGCGAAGATCGAGTTGCAGCCAGGTGGACGAAGGGTGGGGAACGGAAAAGAATGACGCCGGCCAGTGCGCCATGCCACGCATGATGCCGGCACCGGTGGTGACAAGAATCCCGATCAGGATGGCGCCATTCACTTTCCGCGCCATCAGTGCCAGCGTCACAACCAGGCCGATGCACGCCAGTTGCACTTCATGATTGGAAAAGCTGCCAATGCTGACGAAGGTGGCCGGGCTGGCCACGATCAGCTTTGCATTTCTCAATCCAACGAAGGCGATAAACATGCCGATGCCAGCGGCGGTGGAGTGCTTCAGGCATTCCGGGATCCCGTTAACAATCTGCTCGCGGATGCGTGTGACCGTCAGAATCAGAAAAAAGATGCCGGAGAAGAAAATTACGCCGAGCGCGGTGCGCCACGGGATATGCATGCCGAGACAGACGGAATAGGTGAAGTACGCATTCAGCGACATGCCCGGAGCGAGGGCGATGGGATAGTTGGCGTAGAGTCCCATGACCAGCGTGGCCGCCGCGGCCGAGATGCAGGTCGCAAATACCACGCCTTCGGCAGGAACTCCGGCTTGCGCCAGGATTTGAGGATTCACGACGACGATATAGGCCATCGTGACGAAGGTTGTGATGCCTCCCAGCAGTTCGCGGCGGATCGTCGCCTTGTGCTCGGCAAGACGGAAGTGGCGCTCGATGAGTGGGCTCATTCAAGTGGCGGCGAAAGAACTAGATACTTTAGCAGGAGCCAGCCAGTTCTTAGCGCCCCGGCCTCATTGTCGGAGACGCCGAGTTTAAGTGGCCGGAGTAGAACTGCTTTCAATCGGGCGGCTCTTGATGGATGTCAGTTCGCCGGCATGGCGAAGTTCCGGGAACATCCAGGCCCAAAGAATGATCACAATCAAGGTGCCGACTCCACCGAGCACAACCGCGGGAACCGTTCCAAACCACTGTGCGGTGACTCCCGATTCGAACTGGCCGAATTCGTTCGACGTTCCAATGAAAATCATGTCGACGGCGGTGACGCGTCCACGCATTTCATCAGGAGTGGCGAGTTGGGTGAGCGTAGCGCGGATGATGACGCTGATCATGTCGCTGGCGCCGAGCAGG
The DNA here is from genome assembly GCA_027452245.1 of Acidobacteriaceae bacterium. GTDB lineage: Bacteria > Acidobacteriota > Terriglobia > Terriglobales > Acidobacteriaceae > Sulfotelmatobacter. Next base: position 3,519 of record DAIDGW010000067.1, on the reverse strand, counting down.
AATAGCGCGATCAAAGAAATTGTGAGGCTGCGTGACAGCCCGAAAATGATCGTGAAGACCCCAAATCCAGCCACAGCCCAGAGCAGCGCGATGCCCGACTTCCCCCGCAGGGGCCGGTGTGCCAGAAGAACCGCCATGACGGCCGCACCCACGCCGGGAGCCGTACGGAGCAATCCGAGCCCCCAGGGTCCGGTGCGAAGGATCTCACGAGCATAGACGGGAAGCAGGGCTACAGCGCCACCGAGCAGCACAGCGAACAGATCGAGCGAGATCGCGCCAAGGATCAGCTTTTCGCGCCAGATGAAGCGCAGCCCGGCAAATGCCGTTTTGAACGTCATGGGTTCCCGCGGCCGGGCTTTCACTTCCGGACGGATGCGAAAGGTGGAGATCAGGGCAATGACCGCCGTTACGGTGGCAGTCCCGTACACCGCAGAAGGACCGTGTGCGGCGGCGTAGAGAATTCCCCCGAACGACGGCCCCAGGATCGTGGCGGCCTGAAACGTGGTGGCATTCCAGGCGACGGCGTTGGGGAAGTGAATGGGCGGCACAAGCTGGGGAAGAATCGAGCGGCTCGCTGTTCCGTTAAAGGAACGGAATACTCCCAGCAGGATCAACACAACATAGATGGGACGAATTGATTGAACGTGGTGCTGGGAGATGACGAACAGCAAGGAAAAGCAGACGGTGAATCCCGCATAGCAGACGGAAAGAACATGGCGCCGCTCGAAGCGGTCGGAGGCGTGCCCGGATACGGGGAAAAGCAAGATTGCCGGCAGAAATTGAGCTAATCCAACCAGGCCCAGATCGAGCGGACGCTTGGTGATTTCGTAAACCTGCCAGCCTACGGCGACGGCCTGCATCTCGGTGGCGGCCACGATCAGGAATCGCGCAATTTGGAAGAGGACGAAGGCAGGATGGGAGAAGGCGGCGCGTCCAGCCCCAGGATTCTCGAGCGCAGGCATGAGCTTCTAATTTGACATAGAAATCCGAAACTGTGCAGGGGCGACGAGCGCGTTCCGCCGGTGCCTCTTTGCCGTAGGTTCGGACGACCCGCGAGTTTAGAATCGGCGACATGTTCGTGATTCGCACCTTTGCCTGGCTCATCTGTGTCGTGTACTCGACCATCCCGCTGTTCTGGATGATGATTCATCCCCGGCCGCATTTCTGGCGTGCCCGCAGCCGCTCACCGTATCGCATCCTGGTTCCCGTCTGGGTCGCGGTCTGGATCGCGTTGGGAATTGCAACCATGCACTGGCGGTCGGTCATGGTCTATTCGGCTGACTGGACCTGGCTTCCGGCGGCACTCTTGTTCCTGCTGGGGATATGGCTGTATTCCCGCGCAGGGTTGCATTTCAGCTGGGGACAGTTGGGCGGCATGCCGGAGGTTGTGGCCAATCATCGCGAGCAGAGGCTGGTGACCACGGGAATCCGGGCGCGGGTGCGGCATCCGGTGTATCTGGGACATCTCTGCGAAATGTTTGCCTGGAGCATCGGAACGGGCCTGATCGTCTGCTGGGCTCTGACCGGGTTTGCGATGATCACGGGTGCAGTGATGATCCGCATGGAAGACGCGGAACTGGAGAAGCGATTTGGGGACAAGTATGTGGATTACCGGCAGCGGGTGGGCGCTATCCTGCCGAAATTCTGATCAGCGGGATCAGTTGCGGCGGCGGCCCAGCCAGGCTCCGCCAATCGCGCCGCCGATCGCCCCCAGCAGAATGAAAAAGAAAAAGGAAAAGATGATGATGAAAATCAGCAAGAGCACAAGACCCGATGGACTGCGGAAATAATCGAAAACCGCTTGTGCCTGCGGATCATTGGTCCGCTGCGCCGCCTGCTGAATCACTTCCAGCAATTTTGCATGGAACTTGTCGCTGGCATGAAAAACCAGAATGCCCACAGCTTCGAGGATGGCAAACATTCCGAAAGTAAAGACTCCGGAGACGGCGCCGATCTGCGAACCTGTTCCCGCTTTCAGCCACCCAGCCGGAAACCTGCGGCGATAGAAGACGACGCCGAGAAACCCCACGCCGATCATGGCCAGCAACGGAACCATCAAGCCAAGCGCAAGCAAGACTGCGGCGATCGCGGCCGCCAGGGCGCAGGCCGGAACGGCGTCTTTCCAGCGAACCGCAAACGAAGGAGATTCTGTGACCATGGAACCCGCGGGGTGTTCTGCAGGAAGATGCGCGTCGGACGAAGGCGGCTCGGGCAGGGCAACACGAATCTGCGGAGCTCCGCACTGGGCGCAGAACGGAGTTCCATCTTCAACCGCGTGATTGCACCGGTGGCAGGGATGTTCCATGAGTTGGCAGAGGGCTTCTTACAAGTATCGCACGGCGAAGCAGTGAAAGCAGCGTATGGTGCGCCCGGGGTCAGATCTCGCCGCGTCTGCCGCGAGAGTGTACATACACCAGGCCGAAGACGGAACCCTGGCCGTTGGGCTCGATGGCGACCACGTGCTGATTGCTTTTCGTGCCAACCTTCAGTTCGGTGACCGGCCCGGTATTGTCGCCCTCGCAGGTCACGGGAGCCGAAGCGTCGCTGTTGCTGGCCGGGTCGCCGGAGTCCGCTGCGGCGTTCACATCTCCGCCATGTTCGTGGGTGTGGCATTCGAGTACGCTGCCGTATTTCTTCAGCTTGTGACGGTAGAAGTCGATGACGCGGCCGGGCGCGTCGCTGGATTCATACTTCGCAACCACAAGGTTGAAGCCGAAGTCGTCTGTGACCAGCCCGAGATTCAACGCGTCGTCATGGCCTCCGCCCGGGTCTTTCTGCGGGCGTGCTCCGGGATAAAGCGGGAATCCGGCCTTGCGCGCGTCGCCATCCGTGCCGATATGCAAGCCGCTGCCGTCGGCCTGAATCTCCAATTGCTTTCCTCCGGAACCGCTGCTGGAGGACTGTGCGCTGGCCATCGCTCCAGCCAGCATCAGAGCGAATGCTATGAGGAGGCTCAGGCACCGGGCATTCGAGGAACTCGTTTGGCGGAGATTCATGGGGACACTCCTAAATTTCCGAGTCTTTGCCGTGGGTGCGGACAAATACCAGCGAGAAGCTCGATCCTTTGCCATCGGGTTCGACGGCGACAATGTGCTGGTCGTCATCGGTGCCGACCTTCAGTTCCACGTTCTTTCCGCTGTCGCTGTCGCAGGTGAGCTGGTGCGAGTCGCCATGATCATGGCTCTTCATGCTGACGTCGAGATGCTTCGAGGTCTGGCACTCCAGCACGCTGCCGTATTTCTTGAGCTGATCTTTGTAGAACGAAACTACCTTTGCCGGGGGATCGTCGGAAAGATACTGCAGGGCAATGACCTTCAACCCGAAACCGAATCCCGAGAGGTTAACGTTCGCGCTCTTATCCCCGTTTTCGTCATTGGGCTTGGGGCGCGCTCCGGGATACAAAGCCAGTCCCACATCTTCGAGATCGGCTCCCTTGCTGACATGAATGCCGCCCACGAGCGTCTTGATATCGACCTGTTTATCCTGCCCGTTGGGTTCTTTTTTGACGTTAATGCTGCA
>DAIDGW010000066.1 GCA_027452245.1 Acidobacteriaceae bacterium | reverse complement strand
GGCCCGGTTGCGCCATTTGACCCAAAAGCCGCGCTGCTGCTACGATCCCGCGACATTTCTTTCTGGGGAAAGGCGGACCGTAATCCATGAAAAGCAGGTTGGTTTTGGCAGTGGTAGTAGTGTGTCTCGCGATGGCACAAGCGGGTTGGGCGCAGTGGTCGTCGAATCCGGCAATCAATCTTCCTCTAGCCGATAAGCCCAACAATGACCAAGTGCAACCGAAACTGAAAGCCCTACCCAATAATCAGTGGTACGTGAGTTGGTTTGACTCGGATCCCAGCAGCCCGCCGCCCGTCGGCTACGACGTGTATTACCAGCACCTGAGCAGCGGCGGGGTAGAACGATTTCCGCACGATGGCCGAATGATCGCCGACCTATCGAATACATCCACGGAAGACTACGGTCTTGATGTGGACACGTCAGGCAATGCGCTGCTGGCATTTCTCGATACCCGGGAAGGTGCGAACCAGCAGGTGACGGCGGTTCGCATGAGCCCGAATGGCACACCACTGTGGGGACCGGGTGGCGTGCAACTCACCCGAGACAATCTGGGACACTATAGTCCGAAAATTGCGGGCACCAGCGATGGCGGTATTGTGGTTGCCTGGAGTGAGGATGCGGGAACTGGAACGGATGTCTTGCTGCAGAAACTGGACAGCAACGGCAATTTTGTCTGGAGCAGCCCCGTCGTGTTCCAGGAGTCGAACTACTCTTTGTTTCTTTCGGATCTGCACGCCGCAGACAACGGCAGCGTGATTGTCTCGTGGGTGCGGGAGCAGGGCTTCGAGGGCAATAAACAGCTGCGCGCCAACAAAGTTTCTGCTACTGGGCAGAAGTTGTGGGGCGCCAAAAATGTGGATATCTTCGACCAGGGTTCGCTGCAGTTTGGCAATTTCCCGACATTCATTTCAGACGGCAACGGCGGAGCGATCTTCGCCTGGTACACATCATCCCCGACGTTGCAGTGCTACGCACAGCACATTCGGGCGAACGGACAGGCGGCATTTCCGCAGAATGGAGCGCCGGTTTCGACCAACACCGTTAATGTGCGCGTGTCGCCATCGGTTTCGTACCGGGCCAGCACCGACGAAACGTTCGTTTTCTGGACGGAAGAAGACAGCAATCAGTTCTTCAATGGAGTTTCTGGACAGAAGTTCGATAAGGCCGGGAACTCGATGTGGGGCGCAACCGGGCTGGTGGTAGTGCCTCTGGGTCCGATGAATATGACGGAAACGTTTGTTGAGAATGCTCAGATGGGCACGGGAGCGCTGGTCATGTGGGTGAATTCGCCGAGCTACGGAATGGACACAATTCGGGCGACGCGGATCAGCGGGCAAGGGAAAGTTGTCTGCCAGACGTTTCAGGTGTCTTCGGCACCCGCGACCAAGTACGGACTGGTTCTCTCCGAGGCTCCATCGGGCATGGCGGCAGTCGCGTGGGCGGACAACCGGATCGGGAACAATTCGATTTACATTCAGAATGTGAATACGAATTGTTCGCTGGGGCAATAGGGTATGAGGGGGAATCTGCAGCGGGAAGCAGATTCCTCCTCGCTACAGTCGCTGGAATTGACAAAAGCCGGGAGTAGGTTGCCGGCCGCTCAGAGGGAACAGATTCTTATTGAGTGACCTTATTGTTTCGCAGAGAATTCACCACACGGTTCGCTTCCCCTAAGCTGCAACCGCGGATTTTCTGGACGGCATAGACGGCGGTGATGTTCTGGCCGCGGGTGACGAGGTCGCTGAGTTGTTTCTCCTGGTCTTCGTGGCTGAGCGACTTGAGGTGGGTGAAGTCCTGCTTCAAGGAAATCGGATCGGCAATCACTGTGTAAGGGCGCAAGGCGGCGAGGAACTTGTGCGTGCCCGGAACGACGTCCCAATGGATGCGAACGGTCGCCGGCCCTGACATGTTGACAGGATAATCGCGATAAAGAGTCGAACTGGTCCCGCCGTACCACCGTTTTTTCGATGGAGCTTCTTCATTGTGCTCAGCATTCAGCGCATCTGCAAGAGTCGCCGTGTCTCCGGACAATTCAAGGTCAATGTAGCGCAGAAACTGGGTCTGGCTAGTGCCGGGCTTTGCCGGGTCGGGAGTCCTGACCCGTTCCTTTACCAGGCGGGCGGAGGCGATTTCGCCGAGCGAAATGAAAACGACGGAAGGATCATCGGGCGGCAACTCGTAATTCAAATAGGAGCGATATTGCAGATAGATCCCGGTGTCGTTCATCCGGGCAAGCCAATTTGATGGGTGGAAGCGCGCGGTGACCATCCTGGACATTAAAAGCAGAAACAGTGATGCGAGGCATCCGAAGAAATAGAGAAACCACTGCTTTTCCGTATAGCCATAAAAAAAGAAAATCCCCGCGAGGGAGAATCCAGCGAGCCAGCCGATCAAAGCGCGTAGCCGCGAGTGGCGAAATACACGGTCGTTAGAGCCAATTTCGACGTCTTTGAGGCGCAGCACACGCATAAGAGTGTCAAGAGTTTACTGTGCCGGGCGGCGGTTGGGGTAGGTTACGGACGTGTCGGCGCCAGTGGGCTATGATTCGTCATGCGCCCCAAGAGCATCGTGACGCTGGTGATTTCCCGCGACAATCCTTCTTCTTTCATCCATTCTGGACGCACGGCAGTTGCGGCCGTAGCAGCCTTGCTGGTGGCGCGTTTTCTGCGCATGCCCGAGGCTTATTGGGCGTCGATCACGGCTTTGATCGTCATGCAATCGACGTTTGGAGCGGCGCTGTCGATTTCCGCACAACGTTTCGTGGGGACCGGGATCGGAGCGATTTTAGGTGCGCTGGCGGCCACTTACTTTCATGCCAACGTCGTAGTGTACGGAGTTCTGGTTTTTCTGGTTGGACTGCTCTGCGCGATGCTGCAGGTCGATCGAACCGCCTACCGCTATGCGAGCATCACGCTGGCGATCGTCATTTTGATACCCAGGACGGTGGGCCCGTGGGCAGCCGCCTCTCACCGCTTTATTGAAGTTTCGATCGGCATCGTGGTCGCGCTTGCGATCACTGCCGCGTGGCCCGAACACCATACGATCAGCAAGTCCATCAGTACGCCGACAAGGAGTGCGGGAACCGCTTAGCGCATGCTCTCTTCGATTTCGGAGATCCAGTCGGGGCGCTTGAGGACTTCGCGCGGCTTGGGGCCGTCGGCGGCACCGACAATTCCATCCTGTTCCATGAGATCGATGAGGTGGGCAGCGCGTCCGTAGCCGATGCGCAGACGGCGCTGCAGCAGGGAAGTGGACGCCTTGCCGAATTCAACGACGAGCCGCACGGCATCCTGGAAGAGAGGATCGTCTTCGGGCTCTCCATCCGCTCCGCCTTCTCCCCCGCCTCCGGAGGCAGCGGCCTCGCGCTCCTCTTGAGGAACTTCGAGGAAGTGCTGTTGATACTCGGCGGCGCCCTGGGACTTCCAGAATTCAACGACGGCGGCAATTTCTTTTTCGGTGACAAAGGGCGCGTGCAGACGATGGACGCGAGCCGATCCGGAAGGCAGATAGAGCATGTCGCCTTTGCCGAGCAGGGCTTCGGCGCCATTGGCGTCGAGAATCGTGCGCGAATCGACTTTGGTGGCCACGCGGAATGAGACGCGGGCAGGGAAGTTGGCCTTGATCAACCCGGTGATGACGTCGACCGAGGGGCGCTGAGTAGCCAGCACAAGGTGGATGCCGACGGCGCGGGCCATCTGCGCCAGGCGGGTAATGGATTCTTCGACGTTGCTGGAATCTAGCATCATCAGGTCGGCGAGTTCGTCGATGATGATCACGATGTAGGGAATTGGCTTCTCGTCGGAACCTTCGTCGAACAGGCTGGGTGTGTCTCCCTGGTCGAAGAGCTTGTTGTATTGATCGATGTTGCGGACGCCCTTAGCCGCCAGCAGCTTGAGGCGGCGTTCCATTTCGCGAACGGCGTTGCGCAGCGCGTTGGCGGCGAGTTTGGGCTCGGTGATGATGGGCGTGTAGAGATGGGGGACGCCTTCATAGTTGCCGAGTTCGAGCCGCTTGGGATCGACCAGAATCAAGCGCACCTGATCGGGCGTCGCCTTGTAGAGGATCGACATGATCATGGCGTTGATGGCCACGCTCTTGCCGGCGCCGGTGGATCCGGCGATGAGCAGGTGAGGCATGCCGGCCAGGTCGGCGGTGGCGATGCGTCCATTGATGTCTTTGCCGAGCGCGATGGTGAGCCGCGACTTGGAGCCCATGAATTCCTGCGACTCAATGTTCTCGCGCAGCCAGATGATTTCGCGCTCGCGATTCGGAACCTGAATGCCGACGGTGCTCTTGCCCGGCATACGCTCGACCAGGATGCTTTCCGCCTTGAGCGCGAGGCAAAGATCGTCAGTCAGGTTGGTGATGCGGCTGTACTTGATTCCGGCATCCGGCTTGTATTCAAAGGTGGTGACGACGGGGCCGGGATTGATCTGCGTGACCTGACCGTGCACTTCAAACTCGGCGTACTTTTCGGTAAGAACCTGCGCCAGCAGCTTGAGTTCGTCGGCATCGACGGCCTGCTGCTCGTCCGGACGCTGAAGCAGGCTGCTGGAGGGCAGTTTGTAGCCGCCAGCGATCCGAGGCATGGTAGTTTTGGCCTTTTTGCCACTGTCGGCGCGCTGGGTGACCTCGGGATCAACGGCCGCGGTTTCTTCCTCAGCGACAGGTTCGGCGGCGATGCCATGGGTTGTTTTCGCCGACGCTTCTGGAGCGGGATTGGGGTCAGGTTCGAACATCCGCTCGATGCCGGTGCGCCGGGGAGATTCAGACGGTGCCGGTTGCGAGGAAGCGGGCGGACGCGACTGGATCAACTGCGTTTTGACGAGGGGCTTGTTGGTGCGGCGCTTTTCCAGATCCTTCTGCTGCTTGCGCTTAAGGCGTTCCTGCTTCCAGTCGAGGTAACGGTTCCAAAGCGCGGTGAGGAAAGCGAAACGGGTCGGCGCCCAGAGGCGGATCAAGGTGAAAGAGAAGGCGGTGGAGAGATAGAGCGAAACTGCCAGCACGCTGAAGCAGACGATGTATGCGCCAATGACATTCAGGTAATGAATCAGCATGTCGCCCACGACGCGGCCGAGCAGGCCCTCGATGGGGATGACGCCCATCCAGCGGAAGTTTCCGGGCAGTAGCGCGAGCAGCGCCGGGACGAACATCATCAGCCAGATTCCACCCAAGGTTTTGGCGACGGGGGATTGCACCTTGCGGGAGCGGAACCAACGAACTCCCAACGTGGCGGGGAAGATGGGGAGCAGAAAGGCTCCCATGCCGAAGAACTGGAGGAAGATGTCGGAGCCGTAGGCACCGAGGATGCCGATCCAGTTGCGGGCAGCGCGAGAGCCGGTCAGCACCGAGGCGCTGTTGAGCGAGGGATCGAGGGGCGAATACGAGATGAGCGCGAGGAAGAGGAGGAGCGCGGAGACGCACAAAAGAAAGCCAACCAGCTCATTGAGCCGGCGGTTGTCGGTCGGGATAAAAATTCTGTCGAGAAAACCCATGTAGGCCGGATTACAAACACCGCAAGACAAGAAATCCCGGTGCCGTCAATCGGCCAGAGCGACACTATTATGACAAGAAGCCGGAGTTCCGACAATGATGGAATTTGCTGCGGTTATCACGCTGAGTACGAGGGAGTTAGAGAACAGCAGGGGTTGCCCAGGCGGGAAAGCAGGTTTCTCGCCTGCGCGGGAGCGTCCGTCGAGCGGACGATCCTAACTTCTCTCGAAATGACGGAGAACTTTGCGGTCGAAATGACAACGGATCGGCGTTAGATTTGGACGCTCCTGCTTCGCTCGAATTTGGCTTAGGCAGCGAGCTGAGCGGCGAAGGCCAGAACGAGGATGCCGATGACGATGCGGTAGATGGCAAAGGGGGTGAATCCGCGCTTGCGTACCCAGGCCATGAACCATGCCACCGAGCCGTAGGCGACGATAAACGAGACGACGAAGCCGATGAGCAGGACGATCCAGCCGTGGGTATCGATCGATGAGACGCCGATGGGATTCTCGCCTTTCCCCATCAAAGATTTGAGCAAGGTGTAGACGGTGGCTGCGGCCATGGTCGGCATGGAGAGGAAAAACGAGAACTCCAGTGCCGAGGCGCGCGACATGCCGGCGAGTTGTCCGGCGGCAATGGTGGACATCGAACGCGAGGTGCCGGGGAATACCGCGGAGAGGATCTGGCAGGCGCCGATCCAGACCGCCTGCGCGAGAGACATGGACTCCATCTTCCAGGTATGAATGCGGGTTCCGGCAGCGCCCGGGCCGGCGGCTTCGGATTTGGCATGCATCGCGTCAACGATCCACATCACGATGCCGCCAATCAGAAGCGACCATCCCATGATGGGGATGCTTTCGAGGTGCTTTCCGATGACCTTGGTCAGCAGGAAAGCGGGGATGGCGGTGACCACAAAGGCAATCATGGTGAGGCCGAGGGGGTGGGTGAGGACGGTGCGGTCGCCGCGCTCGCCACGGGGAAACGTGGAAAGGAATTTGGTGATGCGTCCCCAGAAATAGACGGGAAGACAGCAAATTGCGCCTAGCTGGATAACGATGGAATACATCTTCCAGTAGCCGCTGGACATGGTGAGATCAGGAGCCAAACCGGACAGGTGCAGGAGCGCTTCGCTGATGCGAAGATGAGCCGTGGAGCTAACCGGCAAGAATTCCGTCACGCCTTCTACGATGCCCAGCAAAACAGAAAGCAGGTAAGCGTTCAATCATCCTCCAGTTGAACAGGGGAAGCATCAGTATCGCAGAAAACCCGGCGGCCAGTGGTTACACAACAGAGAACGCCGGTCACAAGGGCTCCGGCGGCCAGAGTAAGAATTATTCGGCGTTGCCGTAGGTTGGGACGCCCTGCTGGATGTAGAACATCAGGGTCTGCGCGCGATCGCTCCAATCGCTTTGACCGTACTGGTTGAGGATTCTCTGCGCCAATTGCAGCGCCTGATCTTTGGATTCATTGGCCTTTTTCTGATTGGGTTCGTTCTTGTAGATCTCGATCAGGGCCGAGCGGCGCCAGGCCGCATCGTAAAGAGCCTCGGGAGCGGCGGGCGATTGCGGATGCTGGCTGGCATATTTCTCGTAGATCTCGGCTTCTTTGTCCGGACATTTCGCCAGACCCTGCCAGTCGCCGCAGAGTTGATTTTCAATAAGGCGAAATGCAGCCAAGTCGGCCCACTTGGTGCCGGGATATTTCTTTATTAGTTGCTTCATCCAGCTTTCGTCCATCTGGCCGCGGAGGTAACTCTGGCGCTCGCGCGCGGAAGGACGCGTCATGACATCTTCGCGCTGGACCTGCCAGCGAATGTCGGCGGCGCGGTACAGACCCTCCGCAGCGAGGGGCGAGTTGGGAAAAAGATCGTAGACGCGGTAGTAGAGGCGGAGGGCGTCCTTGGCGGCATCACGGCGCCCGCGGCGACTGCTGGCCTGATCTTCGGAGTCGGACGCCTCGCCGAAGATAATCTTGTCGGCGTTGGGCGTTGAAGTCGTGACCAGAGCTTTCGTGAGCAGCCATCCAGTGAAGGTCTGCGGCTCGGATTCGTCCGCCTCGTCCTCATCCTGGTAGGCGTTGGTCTGCATAATGATGGCCTGGACGTGCGTCCACTGTGGGCCGGGTTCGATGACCACAATTTCCTGACCGCGGGCAATCTGCGTCAATTTGGCGGAGTCGTCGCTGGGCGCGACGCGAAGATCTTCCTCGTGGATGAGTGTGCCGCGGACCGCATCAGCAAATGAAGCTGAGCAAGAAACAAGAAGCAGTGCGAGTACGGCTAGAGCGAGACGAAGCCAACAATGACCGGAGCAGTGCGAAGAATTGATGTCGGACGAGGACGGAACATTTGGAAGAAGAGAGTGTGCGCTGCTCTCCTGCATTTGGGAACCTCGGAGTAGGTATTGCATTGAGAATGGCGCGTTGGGCAAGGGAAGTCAAGGCGAGGGACGGCGACTCGCGGGGGTAAGGTCGCTATTTTGGAGTAGGGAAATCGGGGAGGAGGCGAGCGCAAGCGCAGCTTAGCCGTACAACTCCTGCAGCAGTTCGTAAACCCGGCGCAGATGCGGGACAACGATGCTTCCGCCGACCACGAGCGCCACGTTCAACGATTCTTCCTGTTCGGCGCGCGTCACACCCAGGCGATAGGCCTGAATGGTGTGGTAAAAGATGCAATCGTCGCAGCGCAGAACGGCGGATGCAACAAGTCCCATGAGTTCTTTAGTTTTTGCGGGAAGAGCGCCCTCGAGATAAGAATTGTGATCGATGTTGTAAAAGCGCTTGACCAGGAAATTATTGGCTTTTTCGACATTGCCGTTGAGGCGGGTTCGGGTATCGAGGAAGCGGCGCGCGATTTCACTTTTTTCGGATACTTGCTTTTCGGTGAATGTGTACGTCGGTTCCTTGCGGTCGGGACCGTCTTTGCGCTCAACAGATTCTTTATGCTCCGCAGCCGACACTGCTGCATTCGTGGTGGTTGCAGTCATGAGCAGATAGTAGCAGAGAGGGGAAGGCGTGGAGCAGGAATTCACTGGATGGGCATGCGGCTGATGCGGTCATCCCGCAGAGGCTTCGTGGATGCGCCGATTCTCCATCTGGCTGCCGATGAGTTCCGCAGTTTTGCGTAGAAGATCGTCGAGATGGAATGGCTTTTGAATGAAGCCAACGTGGGCTCCGAGGGTGTTTTGTTGCAGGAGGTCGCCACTGTAGCCGGACATCAGCAGGATTTTCGTCTCAGGCCGGATCTCCTGTACCCGCTTGGCGAGCGCAGGCCCTCCCATATTCGGCATGATGACATCGCTGACAATGAGCTGAATCCGGTCTTTGTGATTACGGCAGATATCGAGAGCTTCATTCCCGTCTTTCGCCGAGAGCGTGACATAGCCTTGCGAGCTCAGGGCTTCGCAAATCAATTCCCGGAAAGCTTCGGCATCTTCGACGACGAGGACAGTCCCTGGTTTTCTGGGAACAGCCACGGGAATTTCGGCTGGTCCAGGCGAAGCGACGATGGCGGCCTCAGTCACGGGCCAGTAGATTTCAAATGAGGTTCCTTGCCCGACGACGCTGTTGACGACGATGAAGCCCTTGGCCTGTTTGACGATGCCGTAGACCGTAGCTAGACCTAATCCCGTGCCTTTGCCGACTTGTTTGGTGGTGAAGAACGGCTCAAACATATGGCTGAGCGTCTGCTCATCCATGCCCGTGCCGGTGTCGCGTATGGTCAGCATCACGAATTTGCCGGACTTTACATCGGGAGGCACGTCGCATGTGTCGACATTGGCGGTCTGAACGTAGAGCTGGCCGCCCTCCGGCATAGCGTCGCAGGCATTGACGATGATATTCATCAGAATCTGCTCGATCTGTACCGGATCGGCGGAGATCTTTGGCAAGGCGGGCCCGAGGATGATGTGGAAGTGAATGTTCTCGCGGATCAGCCGGCGCAGCATTTTCTCGAGGTTCGAGACGACCTGGTTCAAATCGAGAATCGAGGGCTGAACGACCTGCTGACGGCTAAAGGTGAGCAACTGCCGGGTGAGCGCCGATGCGCTTCTGCCCGCGTTGCGAATTTGCTCGAGCTTGGAGCGTTTGTTGTCGTTGGGCGGGAGTTGCTCGAGCAGGATGTCGGAGTATCCAGTGATGATACCGAGCAGATTGTTGAAGTCGTGGGCGATTCCGCCGGCCAGCAAGCCGATCGCTTCCAGGCGTTGCGATTGCTGCAGAAGTCTTTCGGACTTCTGCAAGGCCTTGCGAGCTTGAGTTTTGTCCTGCTCCATATGATTCAGGAGAAAGGCGAGTCCCCAGATCAGAAGAATAAACAGAACGATCTGGCTGACGATCAGGCCGGCGACGCCCAGGCGGACGTCTGGAGACAGTGGCTTGCTATTAACGAAAATCGCTCCAAAGATCGCAGGCACCGCGATGGCTGCCGGCAGGAAACGGCGCGCGACCCATCCCCCGAGGTTCGGATTGGTAATGGTTGCCATCACGCCTTCCTCGGGCCGGCAGCAAAGAATGGAGAGCGAAAGGATCAAAAATCCGCCGCCAGTGTGAATCGCCATCGACGTGTAGCTAAGAGAGCCGTAGAGGAGCGGCACGCCGTAGAGATAGCCGACCATGGCAAGCAGCGCGCCCAGGAATGTGGTGCACGACAATAACTGGTACTGGTAACCTTTGCGATCCCAAAGCGCCATGAAAAGCAGGCTAGTGCCGGTAAGACAGAAGCTGAGGGCGGTGATGTGGGCCATCCGTCCGGGATAGGTAAGCTGGAAATGGTCGGCGAAGAGCCATTGATCCAGTCCGAAATTCACGTGCAAGGCGTACTCAACCAGGGTGGAGAGTCCGATCGCGATCACGCCAATTGATAAGAAAACCGAGGCCCATTTCTTTTTCGGAGTTGTGGCGCGATTGTTCAGCAGCAGCAAAGCCGCTCCGGCAAGTAAGAAGCCAATCGCGGTATTGGATTTCATGGTGATGCGATGGGGCAGGACGGTTTCGAGCAGGGTGATTTTTGTCAGCCACCCGAAAAGTACGCTGGTGCCCAGCAAAATCAGGGAATAGCCACCTAAGCGGCTGGCGAGAATATGCCGGCGACTGCTTGCATTCATAAATGCGAAACCCGCTTAGGGGAGCCAAGATTGGGCAGAATTCGAGCTACCCGTATGCGAGGGTAAGGCCAGCGGAGTAATCAGCCAAATTACTACCGTAACGGGCAAAGACGAGCGCACCGGCGCTTTCGCCCGATTCCCATATTTCGCGACTTGCGTTATAGTCACAACCCGGCAGTGAGGACACTACAGGGTACGGAGGCCACGATGGCGACACAGACTCGTCCGGAAGGAAAAGCTCGCAGCTTTGGCGAGAACATTGAAAGCGACCTGGCGTCGCGATTCTTGCGCGTGGTGGAGACGGCGGCGATTGCGTCCGCCCGTACCATGGGGCAAGGCGAGCGCAAGCTCTCGGACCAGGTTGCGACCGAAGCCATGCGCCGGACCATGGATGCGATTCCGATGCGGGGCACGATCGTGATTGGCGAAGGCGAGCGCGATGAGGCTCCCATGCTCTATATCGGCGAGAGAGTCGGCGCCGAATTTCCCGACGGAACCGAAGTTCCAGAGGTGGACATTGCGGTCGATCCGCTGGAAGGAACGAATCTTTGCGCCACGGGAGCGCCCGGTTCCATAACCGTTTTAGCCGCGTCGGAGCGAGGCGGTCTGCTGCATGCACCGGATTGCTACATGGAAAAGATTGTTGTGGGGCCGTCGTGCAAAGATGCGGTCGATCTGGACGCTCCGGTCGGCGACAATTTGAAGAACATTGCCAAGCGGTTGGAGCGCGACGTGGAAGATCTGGTGGTGATCGTGCTCGATCGTCCGCGGCACGAGAAACTGATTGCCGACATTCGGGCGGCAGGCGCACGCATTCGCCTGATCGGAGACGGCGATCTCTCCGCTGGAATCGCGGCGGCTGTGATTGGCACCGGCGTGCACGCCGTCATGGGATCGGGAGGCGCTCCGGAAGGAGTGATTACGGCGGCCGCAATCCGTTGCCTGAATGGATACATGCTGGGGCGGCTGGTAGTGAAGCCGGACCAGGAAGAGCGCTTGGCCCGTATGGGCATCAAGGATAAAAATCGGGTTTACGAGGCAGAAGATTTAGCGCCCGGCAAGCAACTGATATTCGCCGCCACGGGCGTGACGGATGGAGCGTTGCTGAAGGGGGTGCGTTTCTTTGGTGAAGGAACGCGAACCTCGTCGGTGATCATGGCCATGCGCACGGGGAAGGTGCGGTTTGTGGAAAGCATCCACCTGGAGAAGGGACCGGATATCAAGGTCAGATTCTCGTAGGGGCGCTGGTTATTTCAAGCATCAGCCGAAGGCGAGTTCTTTGGCGCGCTGCGCAGCCTTGACGACCGCTTTGATCAACGTGACGCGGAGCTTGCCTTCTTCGAGTTCCATGATGGCGTCGATGGTGCATCCAGCCGGAGTGGTTACGGCATCTTTCAGTAACGCGGGATGATCCCCGGTTTCGAGCACAACCTTGGCCGCGCCCAGCGTGGTCTGCGCGGCCAGCAAGGTGGCGACATCGCGGGGCAGTCCGACTTTCACCCCCGCTTCAGCCAGGGACTCCAAGATGATGTAGATGTAAGCAGGACCGCTGGCGGAGAGGCCGGTGACCGCGTCCATGTGCTTCTCATCGACGACGACGGTGCGACCGACAACGTCGAACATATGACAAGTTAATGCGACCTGCTCGGCGCTGGCATGCTTGCCTTTGCAGATCGCGGTCATGCCGCTGCCCAGAATGCACGGTGTGTTGGGCATGGCGCGGATGACGGGGATGTTCGGCGGCAGGGCGCGTTCGATCATGGAAGTGGGCACCGAGGCCGCGACAGAGACGATGACCTGCCTGGGCGTGAGGTGCGGTGCGATCTCGCGGGCCACTTCCTCCACCACCTGGGGCTTGACTCCGATCACGATGATGTCAGCACCTTTCACGGCTTTGGCGTTATTGGTACCGACAGATACCTTCAGTTTGGCGGCCAATGCCTTGGCGCGTTCTTCATGAGCGACCGTGGCGCAAGTGGAGGCCGGTTTCAGCAGACCTTTTTTCAACAAGGCCTGCAGAATGATGCCGCCCATCTTTCCAGCGCCTAAAAACGCGACCCGCTTTCCTTGCAGAGCATTTTCCATATGTTTGTCCGTAGGTGTTACTGGTGAACCAACGTGGCCCGGCGCTGCATCCATTTCCAGGCGGTGGCGACATTGTCGCGCAAATCACGTGTAGCCTTCCATTGCAGCAGGGCCTGCGCTTTGGCCGGATTGGCGACGAGCGCGGGAGGATCTCCGGGACGGCGTGGGCCAATTTTCCGGGGCACGCGCTTGCCGGTGATCTCTTCGGCGGCGGAGATTACTTCCTGCACCGAATAGCCGTGGCCCGTCCCGACATTCACTGCGAAGCTTTCCTTTCCCGACGCCAGATACTCCAGCGCTTTCACGTGCGCGGATGCCAAGTCATTGACGTGGATGTAATCGCGGATGCAGGTTCCATCGGGAGTTGGATAATCCGAACCAAAGACCTGCAGTCCGGGACCGGTGCCTGCGGCGGCCTGCAAGGTGAGAGGGATTAGATGCGTTTCGGGGGCGTGCAATTCGCCGATTTCTCCGCTCTCATCGGCGCCGGCGGCATTGAAGTAGCGTAGGGCAGCATAGCGTATTCCGTAGGCGCGATCATAGGCTTCCAGGGACTGCTCGAAGAACATCTTCGTAACGCCATAGGGATTGACCGGTTGCCGCACGGTGTTTTCCTCGATCGGAACCTTTGCGGGCTCGCCATAGACGGCGCAGGTGGAAGAAAAAATGATCTTCTTCAGGCCTGCATCCACGGCGGCATTCAATAGAGAGAGTCCGCCTTCGACGTTGTTGCGGAAATACTTCCGCGGATTTGTTACCGATTCGCCGACGTAGGCGTGGGCCGCGAAGTGCATGATGGCTTCGGTGCGTGACATTACATTCTTGAGGGCAGACGCATCCAGGACGTCGCCCTTCACCAGTTCGAATCCTTCGGCCAGGAATTCGTATCCCGTGGAAAGATTGTCGAAGATGATCACTTCGTGCCCGGCTCGTTTGAGAGCCCGGGCTGTATGACTACCGATATATCCGGCACCGCCAATTACCAGAACAATCAAGAGAGTCCTTTCGCAACGGTCCCATCTGGGTGATGCAACGAGACCGCTTAACCACAAATTAGTTCAAGCCAATTTTGCAGCTTATCGGCGTGGGAGGGTGGCGTCCGAGGACAAAGTTATTTTACATCGCGTCCTTCGAGAGCATCCAGAGTCCTGAGATTCATCGCGACTGCAAGATTCTGCACAGAGCCTTCCGGCGAGGGCCCAAGGTTTCTACACGAAAAAAGGATTGCCGGGAGTCTCCAGACCGCAACCAATTCCCAGAGACGTACACTCCGGCGGGAGTTCTCTGTCGGCCGATACGCTGGCCCTGCCGTAGTGGTCTACGTGCTCGTCCGGTGATGGCCGCTCCGGAGTCAATGCCGCCGCCAAACTTGTGTGGAGAAAGCACATGTCACTTCGTCGCGATGGCCTCCTGTTGTCGATGTGTGCCTGCATCGGGATGGCAGGCGTGAACTCTTACGCCCAAGTTTCTGTCACTACATATCACTATGACCATTACCGCACGGGCTGGAATTCGCATGAGACGATCCTGACGCCCGCGGCCGTAAAGAGTTCATCGTTCGGCATGCTGGAGACGGTCACGGTGGATGACCAGGTGGACGCCCAGCCTTTGTACGTTGCCAACGAAACTATTACGGCGGGCAGTTATCCCGGAAAGCACAACGTGGTTTATATCGCAACCGAGAACAACACGATCTATGCCATCGACGCGGACAGCGGAACGGTTTTGCTGAATCCGAACTTTGGACCGCCGGTTCCCAATCCTCTGGGCTGCAAGAACAACGGGCCGAATGTCGGCGTGACCTCGACTCCGGTAATCGATCCGACGGCTAACACCATGTACGCGGTTTTCTACACGAACGACACAACTGGACCCACCTATCGGATTCACGCGCTCGATCTGGGCAGCTTGACGGACAAAGTCACACCACAGGTAGTTGCTGCCTCGCACACTTTGAACGATGGAACAGCGTTCAACTTCAACGCGAAATATCAACGTCAGCGTCCTGCGTTGCTGCTGGCCAACGGATCTGTATATGCCGGGTTCGGCAGCTTTTGCGACTATTCCCCGAATATGTCCCGAGGCTGGCTTCTCGGCTGGGAAACGAATTCACTGACGCCATTGAGCGCGAACCGATTGAATGATACCCAGGCGACTTCTCCGAACAGTTTTTTTCTGTCCTCGATATGGATGTCGGGGTTTGGGCTGGCTGCAGATACCTCGGGGAACATTTTGTTCGTCACCGGCAATTCTGACTATTCGGGAACGACCTATGACGGAATCAGCGACATCGAGGAGAGTGTGATCAAGGTTTCATCGGATCTGACCACGCTGGTCGATCTCTTCACTCCCGACAACGAGTCATATCTCGATCAGAATGATGACGATTTCGGTGCGGGCGGAGTGATGGTCTTGCCGAACCAGAGAGGGAAGACTGCGCATATGGCAGTGGCAGCGGGGAAGTTTGGAACCATGTATCTGATGAATGAGGACAAACTCGGAGGATACTCGCCACTGACGAACAATGTTCTTGGATCGTACCAGGTGGGTGCCTGCTGGTGTGGCGAGTCGTACTTTACGGACAGCAAGGGAGTGGCGCACATTGTGTCCAGCGGAGGCCGCAGTCTAGAAGTTTGGAATTTAAAACTGTGGCCCGGGGCTTCGCTGACGGAAACGAAATCCGCCGCTATCGGAGGCGGGCAAGATGGAGGATTTTTCACGACGATTTCCTCCAATGGAACTGCTACCCCAGTGATTTGGGCAATTTCGCGTCCGACTTACGGGTCTGGTCCGATTTACCTATACGCTTTCAATCCGGCGACCAGCGGGTCGAGCATGACTATGCTGTTCAGCGGAGTCGCTGGCAGTTGGGCAGTCATGAGCGCAAATGCGAATCTGGTTCCGGTGGTGGCGAATGGGAAAGTATTTGTGGCCAGCAACAAACAGTTGCAGATTTTTGGGTTGAAAGGGCGAGGTACGGCGCCGTAGAGGGTTCGGTCGACGAACTGGAGTTTTCGCGGTAGAAAAACAAATGGCAGGTTGCGAAGGCCCTGCCATTTTCAGTCGAAAAGCAGATTAGACGGCCAGACGGTCGCCGACCGGCGTCCGGGGATTGCGTCCCAGCACGACTTGGTGAGAACCGTTGCGTCCGGCGTTTGGGGCAGCTGTCGCGGCAAGATCGCGCCGAGTACGGAAAACATACAAGGCGACCTCGACTCGGCTGGAGACTCCCAGCTTGTCGAAGATGCGGAACAAATAGTTCTTCACTGTGTGTTCGGTCAGCTTCAGACGGGTCGCGATTTCACGGTTGGAGAGTCCTTCTGCCACGCAAAGCACGACGTCCTGCTCACGCTTGGAAAGAATCGGTTTGCCAGCGGCGTCGTCCAGTTGTACCGAATCACCATGCGAGAGGGCCTCAATCAGAAAACGAAGCTCCGCACTGTTGGCCCAGACTTGCCCTTCAAAGACGCTACAGATGCACTTCGCCAGTGTCTTGGGGGCTTCGGTGCGGCTGAAGATTCCCTGTGCTCCAGAGCGGAAAGCTTCGATGACATCGGATCGCTTGGAGGTTTCGATCAGCAGTACCAGCCGCGTTTCCGGGAAATTGGCCCGAATCTGTTTGGCGAGATCGAATCCCCGGGTGTTGGAATCTTCCAATGAGGAACTCAAAACAATGACGTGCGGTTTTTCCTGCGCGGTCGCAGCCAGAATGGCGTCGGGCTTGGGTTCAATTCCCAGAACTTGTAATTGCCCTTCGCGCGATAAAGCTTCTGCGAGTAACTGGCTGTTCATTCGCGTGCTATCTGCCGCCAAGACGCGAATTTTCGATGACTTCTCAGCAATGCAAGTGACAGTCTCTCCCATGTATCTGTTCTCCCCAGACAGCAACAACGATGGAAACTGCAACGGACAGCAAAACGGAACGGATAGCTAAAGCGATGACGAAAAACCCACAGTTTGTATTACGCCACAACAACGAGGAAGATTGGGGGTTAATGTTGCTGCTGAGGTCGTGAGGCGACTATCCCCATTTCCAGAGCAGATCGTGAGAGAGACTTTATTCTCATAGAGTGGGATGGTAAATAGCACTTTGGTGCCAGTACCCGGTGACCTGAGACGTAAACCCTTATCACACAATTATTTACCGCCGCCTTAACGTTTTTCTTGGGGCCCCTGCGCATTTTCAGAGATGTGCGATGCCACAAGCGGTGTTCACAGTACCTGGCAAGAACAATCTAGAATGGATTCAGGATGCATCGAGATCTGCTGAACCAGGCCGTTTCTGCTATGCGCCATGACCTGCGACGTACGTTGCTCACGATGGCAGGAATGGCTTGGGGGATTGCAACCGTCGTGTTACTGCTGGCGTACGGCAACGGTTTTGCGCGCGCGATCGAAAATATTTTTGAAAGTTTCGGTGCGACTGCCGTTGGGGTGTTTCCCGGACGAACGTCGGAGCAAGCCGGGGGCAACAAAGCCGGGGTGCAAATCCGCTTTACCAACGATGACGTCGATCTGCTGAGCAACAATCTGCCACTTTGCAAGCATGTGGCCCGCATGTTGCAAAAGGATTCCACGGTTCAAAATGACAATCGCTCGTTCACCTTCCCGGTGATGGGACTTGATCCCTCGATTCAGGCGATCTGGAATCTCGATGTCGCACAGGGGCGGTTCCTGGACGAGGCCGATAATGCCCGCCACGGATTGTTTGCAGTCTTGGGTTCGGAGGCGCGGGACCGGCTTTTCTCGGGGCTACCTGCGCTTGATCAATACATCCGCGTCGATGGAGTCAGCTTTCAAGTGATCGGGGTCTTAAAGCCCCGAATGCAGGAGGGCGATGATGACGACAATCGGGTCGTGTACGTTCCCTTCAACTCGGTCGATGTGATCAAGGACAATCACTATCTGGATGGCATCTGGCTCGATTCGGTGGGACTGAATCACGACAAGATGGACAAGGTCATCCGGGACACGCTGGGAACGGCGCACAATTTCAAGCCGGATGATCCGCGGGCGCTGTTCGTGTTCGACGCGCAAAAGCAGCTTTCGCAGTTCGGCATTATCAGCCTGGCATTGAAGCTCTTGCTGGGATTTATCGGAACGGTCACGCTGGGCATCGGGGGCGTGGGCCTGATGAATATCATGCTGGTTTCCGTGACCCAGAGAACGCGTGAGATCGGGGTCGAAAAAGCGCTCGGGGCTCAGCGCGGCCACATTCTGTTCCAGTTTCTCGCGGAAGCGATGGTGATCACCGCGGTGGGTGGAGTGCTGGGGATCATTCTTTCTTATGCTGTTTCGCTGTCGGTGGGCAGATTGACCTTCTATAGCGCCATGGCGAAGCATGCCGAGGCAGGAGATATCCGGCTGATCGTCTCGCCTATGATTCTCGTCGTCGCCACGGTGATCCTGGGTCTGGTGGGCGTGGTCAGCGGCATGATTCCGGCGATGCGCGCCGCCAACCTGGATCCAATCGAAGCGCTGCGCTACGAGTAGATTCCGACAAATGGCTTGTTTTCGGTCCTGGCACGGTCTTGGATCATCGAATGGCGTTTACATCGGGGAGAGTTCGCGCAGGCTCTGGACCGCCTCGATCATGCGGTTGGCGACATAATCCACTTCTGCTTCCGTTGTGAATCGTCCCAGGCCGAAGCGGATAGAACTGCGCGCCAGTTCGTCGGAAAGGCCAATTGCTTTCAGGACATGAGAGGAATCGGTTCCTGCGGAACTGCAAGCCGAACCGCTGGAAACGGCAACCTCGTTGACGCTGAGCATGAGGGACTCCCCGTCGGTTCCGGCAAAGCTGACGTTCAGATTTCCCGCGAGCCGATGCTCGAGCGAGCCATTGATATAGGTATTGCTGAGTGCGCTGGTGAGTGAATTGCGCAGCCGCTCGCGGAGAGCTTTAATGCGTTGCGATTCCTGCGCCATCTCTTCTTGCGCAATCGCGCACGCTTTGCCCAGTCCGACAATTCCGGGCACGTTTAGCGTTCCCGAGCGCATGCCGTGTTCATGGCCGCCACCGTCGATCATTGCCGGGATGTGCAGCTTCGGATCTTTGCGAACGTACAAGGCCCCGATCCCCTTGGGACCGTACATTTTGTGCCCGGAAATCGAGAGCAGATCGATATTTTGCCTGCGAACGTCGATAGGAATTTTCCCCACGGCTTGCGTCGCATCGGAATGAAAGATCACTCCACGGTCGCGACAAATCGCTCCGATCTCCTCGATGGGCTGAATCACGCCAATCTCGTTGTTGGCAGCCATGATCGTGACTAGGATCGTGCCGGGATCGATGGCGTGTTTCAGGTCCTCGAGACAGATGAGTCCATCTTTTTGCACCGAAAGATAAGTAACACGGAATCCCTGGCTCTCGAGGCGCTCACAGGAGTCGAGCACGGCCTTGTGTTCGGTTGTGACCGTAATCAGATGATTGCCCTTGGAGCGGCAGCTTTCGGCAACGCCCTTGATGGCGAGGTTGTCACTTTCGGTCGCGCCGGAGGTGAAGATGATCTCTCCGGGGTTGGCCCCGATCAATTTGGCAATTTGTTGCCGGGCAGTCTCCACCGCCTGATCGGCCGCCCAGCCGAAGGAGTGGCTATGGCTGGCGGCATTGCCGAATTTTTCACCAAAATAGGGAAGCATCTCCCCGAGTACTCGTGGATCCATGGGGGTGGTGGCGTGATTATCCAGGTAGATCGGGAGCTTCGGGGTGGAAGGCGCGTCGATGGCGGCAGGCTCGGTCGGTAGGGTTGTCGATTTTGTAATCATTCTTAGCTTCTGATCCACTCGCGGGGGTGGAACCCGTGTTGGAATCCATCAAAATTCAAATCTCACCTATTTTATCGGACACCGGGTGGCAGACCGCAAATTGGGCTCCGGATTGGCCCGTTTCTCAAGAAACCGTGAGCGGCTGCTTTATAGGGAAATAGCGCATCATCCGCGATGGAGGACTTGACAAGTTAATCGAGCGTTCTAAAATACCCGCAAAGTCCGGCATAATAGCCGCTGCTTCTAGTTTTGAGGCCACGCTTCCGGATTATGACCCCAAAGCCGCCTGTGACACCTGCCCCCCAGAATCAGCAGCAACCGTGCAAGCACCTTCGTGTGCAGATCGTAAGCCGCGACGAAGACGCCGAGTTCGTGGAATGCAAAGAATGCGGCGAGATCTTCGAGTCCAGCGAATTCAAAGACATGAACATCGAAGAGCGCACGCGCGACGGCGAAGTTTGAGCAGCCTGCGGTGACAAAGGTAATCGTCCTTCACTCTTGCGCGTTGAGGGTGTCTCACGCTCATGGTACCGTGCCAAGTAAGCGCATAGTGCGCTGCCATCCATGATCCCCGTTGCGCTGGTTGTCGATGATTCCATGCTGATTCGCTACACCGTGACCTGCTTCCTGGAGGAGCGCGGGTACCGGGTGGAGTCTGCGACTAACGGGTTGGAAGCGCTAGAGTTGCTGAAAAAAGTCCGGCCGGAACTGATTGTGACCGATCTGCAAATGCCCAAGATGGCGGGTCCGGAGTTCATCGAGAAATTGAAAGCCGATTCCGGTTTGGCTGGCGTTCCGGTCATCGTTGTTGCCGGGCGGCAGGGTAATGAACGAATACAGGCCGGGGCGGACTTTACGATCTACAAAGATATCGATGTGCAAGGCCAATTGGAGAAGGCGCTGGAGACGCTTTCTCGCCGACCCGTTCAAAGGCAGGGTGCAAGAGCCTAACTCCCCAGGCAGGCATGACCTACCGCAAAGCCATTCCCGCCTCAGCGGAAAAATCCATCGGGGCAAATTGTTTTGCCAGAAATTTCGGATAGGCAGCAGCGGCGATCATCGCAGCATTGTCGGTCGATAGCGGCCGCGAGGGGAAAAATACCGGCACGCCTTCGATAGCCGCGCGGCGTTCGAACGTTTGCCGCAATTCGTTATTGGCAGCGACTCCTCCGGTGACGAGCAGGGTTGCCACTTCATAAGCCTGCGCTGCAGCCAGCGTTCTTCCCACGAGGTCTGTGATCATGGCGCGCTGGAATGAGGCGACCAGATCGAGTGTCTCGCGATCGCAATTGGCGAGATAGTCTTCCAGTTTGGGCTTGGGAATCTTCGCCAGATTGCGGCGCCGCTCCTCAATGGCAGGTTGCATGTTGTGCGCCTCGACAAAGCGCAGAACGGCCGTCTTGATGCCGCTATAGGAGAAATCGAATCGAGGCTGATCGGAATTTGCGTCTTCGATTCCGTGGCCGTCAGTTTGTTCTCGGCGATCGCGATGCTTGATTTGCGCAGAGGTGAATTTCACGGCTTCTGGATTGCCGTGGGTGGAGAGCCGATCGATCACCGGGCCGCCCGGATATCCCAGACCCAGGAGTTTGGCAACTTTGTCGAATGCCTCGCCTGCGGCATCGTCGCGCGTATGCCCGATGTTGGAATAAGTCCAGCTCAGGCCTTTTTGCTCGGCCCGATACAGGTGCGTGTGCCCGCCGGAGACGACCAAGGCGAGAACCGGGAACTGCAGTTCGTGATTACCTTTCTGGCGTTCTTCCAGAAGGACGGCGTGAATATGCCCTTCAAGATGGTTCACCGCGATCAGCGGCTTTTCCAGCGCAAATGCTAAAGCCTTGGCATAGCTGATGCCGACCAGCAGGGAGCCGGCTAAGCCGGGCCCTTGCGTGACGGCGATCGCATCCACGGCATCGAAGGAGCAATTGGCTGAAGCCATGGCCTGCCGAACAACTGGGACAATGGCCCGCAGATGCTCGCGCGAGGCGAGTTCGGGAACCACTCCGCCATAGGGCTGATGGGTGGCAAACTGCGAGGCAACTACGTTGGAAATGAGTTGCTCGCCGGAACGTACTACGGCTGCTGCGGTTTCATCACAGGAACTTTCAATACCGAGGATGTAGCCGTCAGGCATGTATCGCTTTCCGTTTCCAGCCAGGCGCGAACCTTGGGAATGGCTTCCCGCATGGCCAGTTCTCCAATGCGAACCAGATCACTGGAACGCCTGAAATCATCATAGCCGAAGCCCGTGACCTCAGGCTCGAGCACAAGATCGGCGGATGGGCGCCATGATGTGGCCATCGCATCCTGCGCGATCGAAAACGATTGACCGATGACTTCAAACAAATTGCGCGGTTCAGTGCGGCTCATCCAGCCACCTTTCAGATGAATGGCGAGAACGCGATTGGCGCCCATTTCCCTCAGTGGACGAGTGGCAACGGGATAGGAGAGCATTCCGTCCACGAAAAGCCGAGTGCCGATTTTGACCGGCAGAAACATTCCCGGATAGGCGCAGCTGGCACGCACAGGATCGATCATGGAACCTGACCGGAAAACGACTCCTTCGCCGGTATTGAAGTCGGTGGCTACGATTCCGAGGGGAATACGCAGTTCTTCGAAGGTTTTGACCTTCAATACGCGGTGCAGAAAATCTGTCATGCGATCGTTGGTGGCGAATCCGCAGCGCGAGAGGGTCCAGCGGGCAAAGGTGGTGAATCGAGTCTGGTTGGCGATCTGCTCCATTTCCGAGCACGAAACACCGCTGCAATACAGGGCCCCGATCAAGGCGCCAACGCTGGTGCCGGTGATCATGCCGATGGGAATTTGCTCTTCCTCCAGAACGCGCAGTACTCCAACGTGCGCGATGCCACGCGCAAAGCCTCCGCCTAATGCGAGGCCAATCACAGGAGTCGGTGTCGGAGGAATAACTTCAAGCCTGCGGGAAAATCCGCGTCCGAATGCCTGTACGGAGCGAAGCAGCCTTCCAACTTTCTTCACATTCACCCCACAATTCCCGGGAAAGCGGAATCCGGGCCCACATCTACTAAGATGCCATGGCCCAGCCTTCTGGCTGCAGGGCACGATGGTGCCAGATACCGTTACTGACGGGCTTCACCGGCGGTTACTGCCAAATCCTTAACGGGCGTGACTAAAGCGTGTAAGCCTGCTAACTTGCGGACTGTATGGTGCGCGAAATTTCTGCTGGCGGGGTGGTGGTGCGAAGGCAGCGGGGATCGTGGTGGGCGGCTGTGATCGAGCTGCCTGCTCCCAGATCCGCCAATCCTGCCAAGAGTCCAAAAGCCGTCAAAGTGGCCAGCAAGCCGGTTCTCTGCTTGCCCAAGGGGTTGGTCGATGCCGGCGAGAAGCCGCTGGAGGCCGCGTTACGAGAGGTGAGGGAAGAAACCGGCGTTTCGGGAGAACTCGTGGCCAAACTCGCAGACAGCAAGTACGTGTATCAGCGCTCCTGGGGCGATGGCGAACGAGTTTTCAAAATAGTCAGCTTCTACTTGTTGCGCTACGGAGGCGGACGGATCAACAGCATCACTCCCGAGATGCGGGTGGAAGTGGCGCGGGCGCGCTGGATCAAGCTGGACGAAGCTCCGAAAGCGTTGGTGTACGGCGGAGAGAAACAGATCGCACGGCGCGCCATTGAATATCTGCAGAGTCATCCCGAATTGGGCAAACAGTGAAAGCGCGAATCTAGATGGGTACACCCGAGGTACTTCCTTCGCGAGCGCTCGTTCCGGTTCGCAGATAATGTCAGCATGTTGAGTCGTTATTTTTGCGCGAACCTGCTTTTGATCCTTTTCGCAGCAGCGATTCCTTCCGACGGGACCCGATCACCGGCGAAACCCGTGCATGCGAGCACGCATTCTGATCTTGGCTACACTTCAGCTCTCGACTCTGCGAACCGACTGCTTGAGGCATGGCACAATCACGATAGCGAAGCGGGAATGGCCTTGCTCAGCGGACGCGCAAAGAAAAACGCTTCGGTATCGGAAATTGAATCCTTTTTTGACGGCAGCGATGCGTCTGCATATGAAGTAGTCCATGGGGAGCGTCTGAAGCCGGGTGTATACGAATTTCCTGTCGTGCTGTTTACGGTGCACGAAAGATCAGGGGAGGTGCATCGGCATTTCTCGTCGATCCTTGTTTCCCGGACTAGCAATCATGAATGGGTAATAGATAAACTTCCTTAGGCAAGAATTCAGCTGAAGGTTCCGCTTTCAACTTCCAGTCTCGCCGGCAGTCGATACTTTGTCTATCCATGCAGGAAAGATTCGCTACCACCGCCATCAAAGGGAGTCGATCATGAAGCGCATTCATAAAGTCGCCGTGCTTGGGTCCGGTACGATGGGCTCGCGCATCGCTGCGCATTTTGCCAATGCCGGGCTGCCCAGTTACTTGCTGGATATCGTCCCCCCCGATGCGGATGGGCCGGCGCGCAACAAAATCGCTGCGGCGGGTCTGGAAGCCGCGAAGAAATCGAAGCCGGCGGCGTTCATGGATTCGTCCCTGGCTCGCCTCGTCACGATCGGGAATTTCGAAGATGACCTGAAAAAAATTGCAGAGGTCGATTGGGTGATTGAGGCGGTCGTGGAAAATCTCGAGATCAAGCGGGCGCTGCTGAAGAAAGTCGAAGCCATTTGCCGCCCGGGAACGATCGTCACCACCAACACGAGTGGATTGCCGGTAGCCAAGATCGCCGAAGGATTTTCAGAAAATTTCCGGCGGGCATGGTTCGGAACGCATTTCTTCAATCCGCCGCGCTACATGCGATTGCTGGAACTGATTCCAACGCCCGATTCTGATCCGGAACTGCTCGAATCCGTTGCTCATTTTTGCGACTTGCGCCTCGGGAAAGGGGTTGTCCGCGCCAAAGATACTCCTAACTTTATCGCCAATCGCATCGGTACGTTCTCCGTCCTGAATGTGATGCGCCTGATGCAGGAACTTGATCTCACCGTCGAAGAGGTTGATGTCCTGACAGGAACGGCCGTTGGCTGGCCCAAGTCAGCCACATTCCGGACAATTGATTTGGTCGGCCTCGACATTCTTGGTCACGTCGTGGCGAACATGAAGGGGGCTAAAGGCGAACCGCTCGATGAGCGCAGCGATCTCAAGCTGCCTGAGTTTTACCGGCAGATGTTGGAACGCAAGTGGCTCGGCGACAAGACCAAGGGAGGATTTTACAAAAAAGCTCCGGCGCAGGCAGGCGCGGCAGAGAGTGAGCGGTTGGCCGTCAATTGGAAGACGTTGGACTATCATCCGCGTCAGAAGGCCAGGTTTGCCGCACTCGACATGGCCAAAAATGTTGAGGATACGGGTGCGCGCGTGCGCGTGCTGCTCGGCATGGACGGAAGCGGTCCGCAAAAAGGCGACAAAGGGGAGCAATTCCTATGGTCCGCCCTTTCTGATCTTTGGACGTATTCGGCGAACCGCATTCCAGAAATCTCTAATTCCATCGTCGAAATCGATCGAGCCATGCGGCTTGGTTTTAACTGGGAGATGGGGCCGTTCGAACTTTGGGACGCAGTCGGCGTCGAAGCGAGTGTGGCTCGCATGAAAAAGGAAGGCAGGCCGATTGCTGCCAATGTGGAGAAATTGCTCGGGTCCGGCCAGAAGTCCTGGTACGTGGATGACGCCAAAGTGCCGTCGGGTCGTAAGTATTGGGACCTACAGAGTTCGTCATCGAAGGCTGTGGAAGTTCCTGCCGGTGTGTGGTCGGCGACGGTAGCAAAGAAATCCAATGGCGTGGTGAAGAAGAATTCGGGAGCGTCTCTTGTCGATCTGGGAGATGGCGTGGCTTGCATCGAGTTCCACAGCAAGATGAATTCGCTGGGGGCCGACATCATCACCCTGATTACACAGACGCTCAAGCCGGGAGGCCCCGGAGACAACTTTGACGCGTTCGTAGTTACCAATGACGCGACGAATTTCTCCGTCGGCGCGAACCTCATGCTTCTGCTCATGAGCGTTCAGGAAGAGGAATGGGATGACGTCGATCTTGCCATCCGTCAATTCCAGGGCATGACGCAGGCGATCAAATTTTCTCCCAAGCCGGTCGTCGTTGGCGCCTTCGGTCTGTGCCTCGGAGGGGGAACGGAGATTTCGCTGCACGCCCCAACTCGCCAGCCTCATGCCGAACTGTACACAGGGTTGGTGGAAGTTGGCGTCGGCCTGCTTCCGGGAGGTGGAGGCTGCAAGGAGATGTTGCTTCGGGCCGTCGATACAGCTAAGGCTTCACAAGGCAAGTCGAGTGGCGAGGCGCTTGCCGGTTCGGTGGAGATGCTTGAGGCGATGAAGAAGACCTTCGAGACGATCGCCACCGCGAAAGTGGCTACGTCGGCGCATGAAGCCCGCGGCTTCGGATTCTTGTCGAATGCCGACCAGATCACGATGAATCGCGACCGAGTTCTGTCGGACGCCAAGGCGCGCGCATTGGACCTAGTGCGCGCCGGATATGAGCCGCCTGTGCCGCGTCTCGACATTCCTGCCCCAGGGCAGAACCTGCTCGCCGCGCTGAAGATGGGCGTGCATCTCATGCACGAGGGCGGCTTCATAACCGATCACGAGCTGAAACTGGGCGGAAAAATTGCCGAGGTGCTCTGCGGCGGAAACATCACCTCGGGCGCTCCCATCAGCGAGCAGTACGTGCTTGATCTGGAGCGCGAAGCGTTCAAGTCGCTTTGCGGAGAGCGCAAGACGCAGGAAAGAATTCAGTACACCCTGAAGACAGGGAAGACGCTGCGGAACTAAGTGTTTTTTCGTGCTGGCGAACGAACAGTTCGCTGTACTCATCAAACATAGAAGCCGATAAACCACGCAGCGAAACGGGAGTCTAGGATGAAACATCATCTTGTGATTGCAGTCATGAGCCTGGTTTGTGCCTGTTGCTCGGTAGTGGCGCAAAACTCGCAAACTACACCCGCGAAGGAAATCCCGCCAGACGTGCCCGATGCGATTCAAGCTCCGTCCGGCCAAGACGTGATTCTTTTTGCGCACGCGAAAGGAGCGCAAGTTTATACGTGTCTGGCAGGCGCCGATGGCAAGTTCGCGTGGGTGCTGAAAGCGCCGGATGCTCCACTGTACGGCCGATCCAATAAAGTGATTGGACAGCACTCCGCCGGCCCGTCCTGGAAACTGAAAGACAGCAGTGAAGTGACGGGAAAAGTCGACGCAAGCGTCAACTCCCTCGATCCGGATTCTGTGCCATGGTTGCGCCTTACGGCCGTGAGTCATTCCGGCAAGGGCACGCTTGAGAATGTGACTACTATTCAGCGTGTGCACACCCATGGTGGCCAGCCTCCGGCGGATGGTTGCGATGCCAGTCACAAGGGAGATGAAAGCAGGAGCAGCTATACCGCCGATTACTATTTCTATGCACCGGCCGCAAAATGACCGGTGAATCGAAGCAAACTATCTTCGAATCTGAAGTAGATAGGAAAAGCTATGAAAGAAGTAATCATTGCCTCGTCCGTTCGAACGCCAGTGGGCCGCGCCTTTAAGGGAACACTTCGGGCTACACGTCCCGATGAGCTTGCCGCCATCGCGATCAAAGGCGCTCTTGAGCGCGTGCCGCAACTTGATCCCAAGCAGATTGAAGATGTGATCCTGGGCTGCGCCATGCCGGAAGCGGAGCAGGGAATGAACGTGGCGCGTATTGCCTCGCTTCGCGCCGGGCTGCCGGCGGAAGTTTCTGCGCTGACCATTAACCGCTTCTGCTCGTCGGGACTGCAATCGATTGCAATGGCTGCGGAGCGCATCATGGCCGGAGGTGCCGACGTAATCGTTGCCGGCGGGACGGAGTCGATGTCGATGATTCCGATGGGCGGCCACAAGATTTCACCCAATCCGTGGCTGGTCGATAACTATCCCGGGGCGTATCTGTCAATGGGCCTGACTGCCGAGCGCCTGGCGCAGCGTTTCAATATTACTCGTGAGCAGTCTGACGAATTTTCGCTGCAGAGCCATCAGAAGGCGATCGCGGCAATTCAGGCTGGCAGGTTCGATGATGAAGTTGTTGCCGTGCCGGTAAGCTTCACGGCGCCGAACGGATCGAAGCCGAAGAAGCACGAAATCACGTTCAAAGTCGATGAGGGGCCGCGCGCCGATACTTCGATTGAAGCTCTGTCGTCACTCAAGCCCGCTTTTCATGTCAAAGGCACGGTTACTGCCGGCAACTCGTCGCAGATGTCGGATGGCGCCGCCGCCGCCGTCGTGATGTCGGCGGAGCGCGCACAGAGCCTGGGCATTAAGCCGCTCGCGCGATACATTTCGTTCGCGACAGCCGGATACAAGCCGGAGGAGATGGGACTTGGCCCCGTATTCGCAATTCCGAAAGCTCTTAAGATGGCCGGGTTGAGGCTCAGCGATATCGACGTGATCGAATTAAACGAGGCTTTCGCGGCACAATCACTGGCCGTGATCCAAGAAGCGGGGTTAGACGCTGCGAAAGTCAATCCGAACGGCGGCGCAATCGCGCTGGGTCATCCGCTGGGATGCACGGGCGCCAAGCTGACAGCAACGGTGATCCGCGAACTGAAGCGCCGCAATGGGCGCTATGGAATGGTGACGATGTGCGTTGGCGGTGGCATGGGCGCGGCGGGAATCTTTGAGAACCTGAACTAAGCAGGAGCTGTTGTATCCCGTTGTGCTTTGGCGGATGTGAGCTTCGCGGCTTCCTCGCATATTCTCTTCCACGCATTCTCCACGTGACGCTGTTCGGTGTGCGTCTGACCGATGCACAGGCGCAGCGTGAGCTTCCCATTCAGCTTCGTGTGCGTCAGGAAAAGATCTCCACTGCAGTTCAGCCGGTCCATGATGGTCTGGTTGGCTTCGTCGCCGGCCCTGTGGCGGAAACACACCAGATTGAGCGGAACCGGCGCGGCCAATTCAAAACGCTGATCTTTGCCAACCCAGCGGGCGAACTCCTGCGCTAATCGCACGTGCTCGCGAATGTGGTACTGCAATCCTTCGACGCCGTAATGCCGGATCACAAACCATAGTTTGAGCGACCGGAATCGCCGGCCGAGTTGGATGTGCCAGTCGCGATAATCGATCACGGCTCCAGATTCCGTAGCCTGATTGCGCAGGTATTCCGGCAGAATGCTCAAAGTTTGAATCAAGGCCTTGCGATCCGCCACCCAGAAGCAGTTGCAGTCGAAGTTGGTGAACATCCACTTATGCGGATTGAAGTTGTAACTGTCGCCGAATTCGAGTCCGTTCTGAAAGTGCCGGAACTCGGGGCAAAGCGCCGCCGTTCCTGACATCGCCGCATCGACGTGCATCCAGAGGCCATGCTCGCGGCAGATTTTGCCGATTGCCGGCAGTGGATCCATGGCGTTCGAAGACGTCGTGCCGACCGTCGCGCATACGAATGCGGGAAGGAGGCCAGCGTTTTTGTCGGCTTCGATCTGTCTCGCGAGCGCCTCTGGACGCATGGCGAACTTTTCGTCGACTTCAATCAAGCGCAGGTTGTCCGTTCCGATGCCAGCAATCATCGCCGCTTTCTGCAGCGACGAATGCGTTTGCGTCGAGCAGTAAGCGATCACACGCCCATCGCAGCCTTTTTTATTGCTCGCGTAGTTGGTAGCGCGTTCCCGGGCTGCGAGCAAGGCGCATAACGCTGCGCTCGACGCTGTGTCCTGAATGACTCCGCCGCCGGTGCTGGTGGAAAGAAACTTTGCAGGCAGGGCGAGCATTCCAACCAGCCAATCAAGTACGTGGGTTTCCAGTTCTGTGCAGGCCGGGCTGGTGGACCACAACATCCCTTGCACACCGAGTCCAGATGACAAAAGGTCACCCAGAATTCCGGGTCCCGAGGCATTGCATGGAAAATAAGCGAAGAAATTCGGGGATTGCCAGTGGGTCACGCCCGGCAAAATGACGCGTTCAACATCCTTGAGCAGCGACTCGAATGATTCGGGCTGTGCCGGCGGATGCGCGGGCAGAGAAGCCCGAACCTCGCCGGGTTTTACCTGCGAGAGGACCGGAAACGATTCCACGCGCGCATGATAATCCGCGATCCAGTCGATCAGGGCATAGCCGTTGCGGCGGAACTCCTCCGCCGTCATATGAAATGATTTTGGGTCCGACACGTTGATTTGCCTCAGAAGGAGCCGTGCGAGCTGGAAGGTCGACCCCTTCTCTTACCAACAATTCTCCACTACTGCAGGATCGCCATTCGCTTCCCCACGCGCTTCAATACATCGAGCGCCTGCTGGAGTTCGTCTTGCGTGTGGGTGGCTGTCATGATGGTGCGAATGCGGGCTTTGCCCTCGGGAACGGTTGGGAATGCAATACCGGTTCCAAACACACCCTCTTTGAACAGTTCGCGCGAGAAGTCCATGGTGAGCCTGCCATCGCCAATGATGATCGGCGTGATGGGCGTTTCACTCGCAGGAGTGGTCCGGCCGCCGATGTCGAACCCGAGCAGGCCAAGTTCCTTCTTCCAAAATCGAGTGTTCTCCCACAGTTTTTCCATGCGCTCCGGTTCTTGTTCCAGCACGTCGAAAGCGGCGATGCAGGTGGCCGCCACGGACGGCGGATGCGAGGTCGAGAACAGGAACGGCCGAGCTCGGTGATACAGAAAGTCGATCAGATCGCGGGTTCCGCAGACGTATCCGCCGAGCGCACCGATGGCTTTCGACAGCGTGCCAACCTGGATATCGACGCGGCCGTGCATCTTGAAGTGATCGATGGTGCCGCGGCCGTTGCGGCCAAGGACGCCCGAGGCGTGCGCGTCGTCGACCATCATGATCGCACCGTACTTTTCGGCAAGATCGCACAGCGCCGGAAGTGGGCCAATGTCACCGTCCATGGAGAAAACGCCGTCGGTGATCAGCAGCTTTTTACCGGGCTCGTTCTTCACGCTGGCGAGTTTCTCTTCCGCCTGCGCCATGTTCTTGTGCTCGAAAACGAGAATCTTGGCTCGGGAGAGACGGGCTCCATCGATGATCGAGGCGTGGTTCAAGGCGTCGGAGATGATGAAATCCTCCTTGCCCAGAATTGCCGAGACGGTACCCGCATTGGCGGCGAATCCAGATTGGAACACCACGCACGCTTCAACATTTTTGAAGTGCGCAATTTTCTCTTCCAGTTCCATGTGGATCTTCATGGTGCCGGCAATGGTGCGGACCGCGCCCGATCCGACACCGTATTTGCGGGTGGCTTCGAGCGCGGCTTCGCGCAGCTTGGGATGCGTGGTCAGTCCCAAATAATTGTTCGAAGCGAGATTGATGACTTTCTTTCCGTCGAAGGTGCAGACGGGTGCCTGCTTGTCCTCAAGCACGCGCAGTTTGAAGTGCGTGCCTTTGGCCTTAAGTTCGTTGATTTGCTCGGTGAGATAAGAAAGCGGGTTGGTGCGGGTTGCAGTGGTCATAAATGCGCCTGTCGTTTCGATTCTAGCTCAGCGTTGCGTTCCTGGGCATTCAGTCGATGTGAAGAATGCGTGCATAGAGGTCGAAGTCGCGGTAGCGGGTGAAGATTTGCCAGCTACGGCTCACAACAGAAGGTCATGGGCTTCCCGGTTTTCAATTCTACGGTGCTCAGATTGACCCTTGTGTCATTTCGCAGGGCGAGAATAGCGGGCGAGGGCGCCCGCGCCACGCTATCTCACTCCGTTGGGATACACCAGAATCTTGCTGGCTTCGCCGGTCGTTAGCCGCTCCATGGCTTTGGGAAAGTCTTTCATCGACATGCGGTCGGTGATCACCGGGTGCAAATCGAGCTTCCCGGCTTTGAGCAGCGCGGTCATCTGGTACCAGGTCTGGTACATGCGGCGTCCATTGATGCCTTGCACCGTGATGCCTTTGAAAATGATGTCTTCGGAGAAGTTCAGCGAGATTGGCTTGGAGGTGAGGCCCAGGAGGGAAATCCTTCCGCCGCGGCGAACAATGTCGAAGGCGCTTCGAATCGAGTCGGGATGCCCGGCCATTTCGAGCACCACATCGACGCCCTGGCCTCCTGTTCGTTCGGCCACCACGGCGCGCACGTCTTCCTTGGCGGGATTCAATACGTAATCGGCCTTCATCTGACGCGCGATGGCTGCGCGATGCTCGTTCACTTCAATGGCAAATATGGAAGTGGCTCCGCAGGCTCTGGCTACCGCGATCGAAAACAGTCCTATGGGGCCGCAACCCGTGATGGCCACCGATTTCGCGGCAATGTCTCCTGCCAGCACGGTGTGCACCGCATTGCCCAAAGGGTCGAGGATGGAGGCATATTCCAGCGGAATCGCCGGATCGAGTTTCCAGATATTGGATTCGGGGATGACGACGTACTCGGCGAAGGCGCCGTCGGCATCGACGCCGATGATCTTGACGTTTTGGCAGATGTGAGCTTCGCCGGTGCGGCATTGCAGGCATTTGCCGCAGGCCACGTGCATTTCGGCGGAAACGAAATCGCCTTCCTTCACGCTGGTGACTTCATCACCGAAAGCTACTACTTCTCCGCAGAATTCGTGCCCGGGAATGAGCGGGGGATGAATTCGGTTCTGCGCCCATCGATCCCAGTTGTAGATGTGCAGATCGGTGCCGCAAATCGAGGCAACTTTGACTTTGACCAGGACGTCGGTGCGTCCAAAAGTGGGAATTTTGACTTCGCGAACCTCAGCGCCCGGAGCGGACGTCGGCTTCATAACGGCCAGCATGCTTGTCGGCATGTTATTAGGACCTCACATAAATTAAGGTTCCACGGACAATTGTCGGCCCGCGGAACCCCGAAAGCAAACGGACGATTGTAGCACTGCCGCCTACCAGATGTGCACCCGATCATCGGGAGCAAGATAGAGCGTCTTGCCCGGCTTCACGTCAAACGCCTTATACCACGCATCGACATTGCGCACCGTTTCCGCGCGGTATTGCCCCGGAGCATGCGGATCGGTCAGGACTTGCTGGCGTAATGCCTGTTCCCTGACTTTGGTCGCCCAATTTTGCCCGAATGCAATGAAGAACTGCTGGTCGCCGGTGAATCCATCCTGTACAGGTGCGGCGGCGCCATTCAGCGAAGCATGAAAGCTGTCGTAGGCGGCTCGAATTCCGGCTAAATCCGCAATGTCCTCCGCCAGCGTCTGCTCACCATTCACGTGCAGGTCCGGAAACGGTTGATAAGTGTCGTATTGCTTGGCTAGTTGTTGCGTGGATTTCCCGAAGTGCGCCAGATCTTCGGGAGTCCACCAGTTGCGCAGGCGTCCTTGTGCGTCGAAGGTACTGCCTTCGGTATCGAACGTGTGGCTGATCTCGTGTCCCATCACCGAACCGATTGCGCCGTAGTTCGCCGCTGCCGGTGCTTTTGGATCAAAGAACGGAGGCTGCAAGATTGCGGCCGGGAAGTTCAATGCATTTTGCAGCGGAAGGTTCACTGCATTCACGGTCTGGGGTGTCATCGACCACTCGTGCCTGTTGACTGTGCCTCCGAGGCGGTCGATTTCATAGTGATAATCGAACAGGCGCCCGCGCCAGACGTCCCCGAAAGCGTCGTCAGGTCTGACTTCATACTTCGAGTAATCGCGCCAGGTCTCGGGATATCCAACGCCGACATACAGCGCCTTCAGCTTGGCCTCCGCTTCGGCCTTGGTGGAAGGCGCCATCCAGGTGAGCGCCTCGAGGCGTTTCTCATAGACTGCGATTTCGTTGGCCACCATCTGCTGCATCTTCGCCTTTGCTTCCGGCGAGAAATAGCGCTTGGCATAGATTTGGCCAACGGCATCACCGAGGAATGCATTCACCAGCATGACCCCGCGCTGCCATCTTGGCCGCTGCGTACTGGTGCCAGTGAGCGTCTCGCCGTATAACGCGAAATGTTCGTCTGCGAACCTCTTTGGAAGCACGATGGCGTATTGCTCGATCAAGTGATAAGAAAGCCAGTCTTTCCAGGTATCGAGCGGAAGCGAGGCGACCAGCGCCGACTCTCCAGCGAATGCCGTCGGCTGCCAAACGATGAAGCTCTTCTGCTGCGCGAGACCTGCTCCGTTAAAGTATTCGGTCCAATCCAGCCCGGGAGCTTTTGCCGCAAAATCAGCTTGCGTCCAGGGATTATTCGCTTTATGGACGTCCTCGTTCTCCGCCAGGGTCAAATGATTCTCGGCAATGGAGTGCTCCAGTTCCACGATCCTGGCGGCGCGTGCGGCGGAATCATTGAAGCCCGCCAGTTCAAGCATCTTCGCTACGTGCGCCTGATACTTGGTGCGCACATCGCGCATTTTTGGATTGTCCGCCAGGTAGTAATCGCGAGTGGGCAATGCGAGCCCACCTTGCAGCAGGTAAGGATGGTAATGCTCGGGATCTTCAAATCCCGGACTCACCCAAATGCCAAATAAATTCATTGTATGGAAGTTGGTGTTATTGAGCGGATCAACATCGGCGCGGAGCGACTCTCCCAACGCCCGGGCGAGTTCACGCTTGTCTTTGATTGCGCTGATGGCTTGCAACTGCGGACGTAGCGGATCGAGGCCCCTTTTTTCGATCGCTGCTTCGTTCATGTAGGATTCGTAGAAATTCGCGATCTTCTCTTGATTTGATCCTGCAGGGGACTTTGACTTGGCGACATCCTGGATCAGTGTCTGGGTTTGCTGGTTGGCTTTGTCGTCCAGCAGGCTGAACACGCCAACGGCCGCACGATCGGGAGGGATTTTCGTCTGCTTCAACCAGTCGCCGTTCGCGTACTCATAGAAGTTATCGCCGGGCTTAATCGAGCGATCCATGTTCGCGACGGCGATCCCATGCCGGGCTGTGTGGTCGGCCGATTGCGCGAACTCAAGCAATGGGAAGACAAGAATGAGCATGCTTGCGAGGGCGGCCAACTTTGTAGTGAATTTCATACAGTCGCAACCTTTCCGGGCGGAGACTCGAATGTGCTCGGAGGTACAGCACGCTCCGCCAGTTGTGAAACTTCAGGTTCAATGTCGAATGCTGTGGACTGATTACAGATGCCCGGTTCGCTCCGACAGGGAGCGCGCTGTTGCGGTGCCAGCAAGGATTCTCCAGTGGGCAGGATAGCGGCGCTCGGCTTACGGATCGCAACGCCGCTACTTCGATTGTGACGAGTTCATCATGTTGTTTTTGGGGTGGTGCGCGATGATCAGATTCTTCACCTGCTCGTATGTAGACTGCGGAAGAACCTTCTTCGTTAGCAGATCACGTTTGGTGCGGTAGGGGCGACCGTCGATGATCTTCTGCGAATAGGCATCGCCAATTCCCGGAAGAGCCTGTATCTGGTCTTTCGTCGCGCTGTTGATATCGACCAGTTCGGCCTTGGCGGCTTTCGGCTTCCCACTGGACGACTGCGCCATCGTGCTGCCTGCCTGGGCCGTACTGGAACCAGGCAGGGCAAACAAGAGACACGCCAATAACAAAACGTGGGCGAACAACATGCGGCTCATCTTCATTCAACTCTCCTAGGCGTAAATTCCGCGCTGCCGAATGGTGTACGCCACGCGATCGATCGCCAGCATGTAAGCGGCGATGCGGTTATTCACGTGGTGGGTGTCGGCATAGCGAACCACGTCCTCGAAAGATGACTTCATGATGGTTTCCAGTTGTTCGTTGACGACTGATTCTTTCCAGAAATACCCCTGGCGATCCTGCACCCACTCGAAATAGGAGGTGGTTACCCCACCGGCGTTGGCCAGAATGTCTGGAATGACGAATACCCCTTTGTCACTTAGGACGTCGTCGGCGGCGGAAGTGGTCGGGCCGTTGGCGCCCTCAGCCAGAATACGGCACTTCACGCGATCGACGTTGCGGCTGGTAATTACGTTTTCCGTGGCCGCGGGAATCAGGATCTCGCAGTCGGTGATGAGCAACTCCGCCGGATCGTACTTTTCCGCACCGGGGAAGCCATGCACCGTTCCATTTTTCTGACGGAACTCGACCAGCGTCTTGATGTCGATGCCGTTCTTGTTGTACAGGCCACCGCCGACTTCGGCGATGCCGATTACCTTGTATCCTGCCTCATGCATCAGCATTGCGGCATTCGAACCAACGTTGCCGAATCCTTGTACGATCACCCGCGCGCGTTGCCGGTCGATATTCAGCTTGCGGCAGGCTTCGTCGCAGACGATCATCACGCCGCGACCCGTGGCTTCGCGGCGTCCGCGGGATCCACCGATATTGATTGGCTTACCGGTTACGACCGCGGTCACGGTCTGGCGCATGTGCATGGAATAGGTGTCCATCATCCA
>DAIDGW010000065.1 GCA_027452245.1 Acidobacteriaceae bacterium | reverse complement strand
GCGGTGATTACCGACCCGCCGTATGGGATGAATAACAATGCCGACTATAGCCGATTCAGCGGCGGCAACACGAGACGCGGACCGGGAGTGGCGCACGAGAATATACTAGGCGACGATGCACCATTTGATCCGTCTCCGCTTCTCAGTTTCCCAAAGGTAATCATCTGGGGTGCGAATCACTTTTGGGGTTCGCTTCCCTCTGGCGGCTCGCTAGTTTGGATTAAACGCAACGATGAAGCATTCGGAACATTTCTATCTGATGCAGAGATTGCGTTTGTCAGCGGCATTAAGGGAGTGTACTGCTTCCGCCGTGTCTTTGCTGGATCACAGAAGGCGGTCGATGCTGGCTTCGGAGCCTATCAGCCAAGTGCTCATCCCAATCAGAAGCCAGTAGACCTGATGCAATGGTGCATCGGATTCACTAAAGCCCAAACCATCCTCGACCCATATATGGGCAGCGGCACTACGCTGGTCGCCGCAAAGAACACGGGGCGCAAGGCCATCGGGATCGAAATCTGCAAAGAGTATTGCGATATAGCGATTCGCCGTCTCGAACAGGAAGTGCTTCCCTTTGGAGAAAGTGCTCAGCCACCAGAGCGGCGCGAAGAACAGATTTCGATCTTCGGCGCGGAGGAGGATCTTTGAAGCGATCCCCGATTAAACGCCGCGTCCCGCTGCGCCAGCGCCGCGCCAAGCCCCGCAGAGGCCAGCCGACGGCCTCTGACAAGGCCTCGCTCCGCCGCTTCGTCTACGACCGCGCAGGGGGCAAATGCGAGCTACGGTTGAAGGGCTGCAAAGGCGGTGTCCTGCCGTGGGACGGAGACGTGTTCACCCGCGGTCACCTGGTCCACCTGCGGGCCCGGCGTAGGTTCGGATGGCGCGCGGAAACGTCCTGTCTGGGCTGCTACTCATGCCATATCGAACAATCACACGTTAAGGGCGTAAAGCTGCCGGCGACCTATGCCGAACTTCCCGAGTGGAGGCTTGCCCATGCCGCGTAAGAGCCAAGGGAAAGGCATCGGGGGACACACCCTCGCGGGAAATGGCGCGTTGGACACATGGCTTACGCCGCCGGAGATCCTGTGGGCCCTCGGCGAATTCGATCTCGATCCATGCGCCGCTCCGTCGCCGCGGCCGTGGCCGACAGCGAAGCGCCACATCGAACTTCCAGAAGATGGCCTGGCGCTGCCGTGGGGCGAAGGAAGAGTCTTCTGCAACCCGCCTTACGGCGACAAGTGCGGCGAGTGGATGCAGAGAATGGCTACTCACGGGCACGGTACCGCGCTCATCTTCGCGCGCACGGAAACCGACTACTGGCACCGGTGGATATGGCCGTTCACTTCCGGGATCCTGTTTCTCGCCGGCCGATTGAACTTCTACCTTCCCTGCGGCACTAGGAGTGGAAGAAACGCCGGTAGCCCTTCTGCGCTCGTCGCCTATGGAAAGAGCGACGCGGATATCTTGGAGCGCTGCCCTATTCCCGGCGCATTCGTTGTTCCGAAGCCGCGATCGGAGCGGCAGCCATGAATCCGAGCATCTGTCCTACCTGTGGCCACGCTTTGGTGCGCGGCATCGGTGCCGGCCATCGGGTGTGCTCGCTCTGTGGGCGCCGGATCAAGAAGCGCGAGAAATGGCGCTTCGGAAGTGACCTCCGGCCGCAACATAAAAATTGCGATAAGCCAACTGGAACCACGCCGCCCCAGAACCCCGGCCTGAAATTCGAATAAACCATTTCCTGCTAGTGTGCGTCTAACTACCGAAGCGCAGAATTACGTTGACTGCGCATGGGATTTGCCACATACTGGAACAGATGAGCGTCATCAGCCTCCAACTCGGAAGCAAGGTCTACCTCAGGGAAGCCGTTGCCGGCGATCCTGGCGTGATTGTTCATCTTGACGCCGCGACGGCCTTCGTACAGTGGAGCGACCTTCCAGACGGCGACATCGTCTCCGCCCATCCAGTCGACGATCTGGTCCCGGACCGCTCTTTCCTTTCGGGATGGCCATGTGCTTCTGCGAACGCAGCCTAAGCGCGTTTCTGTCTTTCCTTGCATTCCCATTGAGTATGGGATTATGCTTTCTCCCATGGCACGTAAAGCAAAAGACACCTGCCGCAACGGACACCCCATGAAGGACCCTAACCTGATCTGGCACAAGCGCGGGGAAAAGCAGATCCGCGAATGCCGGGCCTGTGCCAACCTACGCTACCGGTCGAACCGGAAGGCCAAGAAACGCAACAAGGCTCTGCTCTCGTCCTTAGAAGCTGGTAGTGCCTGAAATCCGCGTTGACGGTCAGACGCGCCGAGTTCCCAAGGACGCGAGCAGGAGTATTGTCCTAGCCGATTCCCGAAAGAGATTCGACCAGGACATGCCCCACTTGTGCTAACGTAGGGGCATACGCAACAGGCGTCTTTGCGAGAGACGATTCCGTTGCGGTTCAATGAGAGGTGATTAGAGCACACTCTCGCGCTAGATCATAGCGCAGATGAGGGTCGCGTGCCATCGCCTTCCGTCGTTCCTTCCGGCCTTCCGCAAATCACTACCGATAGGACGAAAGGTGGAAGTGAACGATTGTCCCTCCGAGATACTTTTGTAGGCGCGGTATTTCGCCTTTTGGGTCCGAACCTTTGGGACAAGTCGTATATATTACTTTCCTCACCACGGAATTATTTTGGGCGACTTCGTACACTACTTGCAAGAGATCGGGTATTTGTGAGGGTGGGGCCGTCACTTGAATTTCGTCATCAATTGTGGATTCGGAACAAACGAACTCTTGCCCGCAGGCGAGGCATAGAAACGTTGCTGGCCACTCAGCCGTGGGCTGATTTTCTAGACCTTCAAACGTTCCTAATGGGCTTTGATGCGGGAGAGCAATGGGCTTCAGACAGGCTGGATTTGAACAATAAACAACATCCTTGCCCATAGGGTCAACCATTGCGCTAAATCCTCTACATTTCATATTCTACCGCTGCAAGCGCTGAGGTATGCTGCACCAAATCTTTGCGCAGGAAAGCAGGGGCCTAATGCAGAAATGGGAATACGAAATCAAGAGAATCGATCCGTCATGGAGTT
This sequence comes from Acidobacteriaceae bacterium, assembly GCA_027452245.1. GTDB lineage: Bacteria > Acidobacteriota > Terriglobia > Terriglobales > Acidobacteriaceae > Sulfotelmatobacter. Next base: position 450 of record DAIDGW010000065.1, on the reverse strand, counting down.
CTAACGATCCCGGCGGGGTTCCCCCCGCCGCTGCAATCATTCAGGATTTCTTTAATGGGATGGGTGAAAAGGGATGGGAGTTCGTCTCGTTCGTGCCGCCGCTGGCGCTTAAACTGACCTTGCCCTCAGAATGCGTATCTCTTAACCGGCCGGGTTTTGAGGATTAAATTCATCCTCGTTGTTGTCGTGGGGGTGGGAATGTGGGAATAGGCTTCATCGATTTCCAAGGTTTGTGGGAAGGGCGGAAAACAGCACCATCGTTTTCCGGGCTTTCCACAAACCGTCATTTCCACGGCCTGCCTCGATCACCTCGAACTCTCATGCGGCGATCGTTGTCGTAGCTTCCTTCCAGTTTTGCTCGAATTGCATCGGGCTGACATAGTTCAGCGTCGAGTGCATTCGTGTCCGGTTATACCAGAGCAGCCAAGAAATGGTTTCATCCTTGGCCTC